>CAZQNI010000146.1:0-4839 GCA_964594255.1 uncultured bacterium
TTCAAACTTGACAATAAAATAGACTTTATTATTATGAGCTATGTGGAATTCGGATAAATTAGTAGAAGAATTTCTTAAATTTTTCGAAGAAAGAGGGCACAAAATAGTTGATTCATCGCCGCTGGTTCCCAGCGATAAGACGCTTCTGTTTACTTCTGCAGGTATGGTTCAGTTTAAACCGTTGTGGTCCGGAGAGATGCCTATTGAGTTTAGAAGAGCAGCGTCCGTTCAAAAGTGCCTCAGGCTTTCCGATTTGACTGAAGTGGGTAAAACTTTCTGGCACGATACTTTTTTTGAAATGCTTGGGAATTTTTCCTTTGGTGATTATTTTAAAGAGGAAACGCTTAAATGGGGATGGGAATTTTTAACAGAAATTCTCGGAATTGCTGAGGAAAAACTTTTTATATCCGTATATACTGAGGATGAAGAGGCTTATAATATATGGAAAGAAAAAATCGGGGTTCCCGAAGAAAAGATAATTAGAAGGGATGATAATTTCTGGGGTCCCGCAGGCGGAAGAGGGCCCTGCGGACCCGATTCCGAGATTTTTTATGATATGGGTGAAAAGTTTGGAAGCTGTGAGTTTGACGGAGAATGCGGTAGATACATTGAATTGTGGAATCATGTTTTCCCTCAGTATGACCATAAAGAAGATGGCAGGTATCCGCTGAAAAATAAGGGCGTTGATACAGGTATGGGATTAGAGCGGCTTGCAATGGTAATGCAAGATAAGCCTTCTATATTTGAAACCGATTTGTTTTTTCCTATAATTCAAGCAGCAGAGGATTTATCCGGAACGAAGTACAAAGATAACGAGAAAATTTTCAATATTATTGCGGATCATACGAGAGCGTTAGTTTTTGCTATAAGTGAGGGGGCATATCCAGGAAATACCGGGAGGGGATATGTTTTAAGGAGATTGGTAAGACGAGCCTTAACTTCAGGTAAGGAAATTGGTGTGGACAAGCCAATGTTGAATGAGCTTGTACCTTCCGTTATCTCAATAATGCGAAAGCGTTATCCTTACCTCAGAGGCAAAATCGAGCAGGTTACCCTTATTATCAAATCAGAAGAAGAAAGCTTCATAGAGACTTTGGCTTCAGGGATTTCGATTTTGAGTGAAACCATCGATGCGACCAAAAATAAGAAGGGTTTAAAAATAAGTGGAGAGGATGCATTTAAACTGTACGATACTTACGGTTTTCCTCTTAATTTAACCAAAGAGATAGCCGAAGAAGAAGGGCTTTCTGTGGATGAAGAGGGATTTAAAAGAGAAATGGAGAAACAAAAAGATAGGGCGCGTCAAAAGCATGAATTTGAAACTGAAGATAAAGTTAAGTGGAAAATAGTGAAAAAAGCTGAATCAAAATTTGTTGGTTACGATAAAGAAAAAGCTGCCAGCGAGATTTTAGCCTATAGGAAAGCCGGCGGTGATTTTGAAATTATTTTGAGCGAAACGCCCTTCTATGCCGAGCAAGGTGGTCAGGTAGGTGATACAGGCGTAATTGAGGGTAAAGGTTGGAAGTTGATTGTTAAAGATACGTTTCCTTCAGAGTTAGGTAATGTTCATAAAGGGAAACTCGAGGGGAAATTCAAGATTTCAAAAGTCAATGCAAAAATAGACGTCGAAAGGCGAAATGCGATAAGAAGAAACCATACCACCACTCATCTCCTCCATAAAGTTTTAAAACAAGTTCTTGGAGACTGGGTCAAACAGGAGGGTTCTTTCGTTGCTCCCGACCACTTCCGCTTTGATTTTACCCACCCAAAGCCTTTGGAGGAAGAGGAAATAGAACTGATAGAGCAAGAAGTTAACAAAGCAATTATTAAAGAAATGGAAGTCAAGACGGAAGCGCTCCCCTTTGAGGAAGCAAGAAAGAGAGGAGCGGTAGCTCTTTTCACTGAAGAGTATGGGGAAACTGTTCGTATGATTTCTGTTGATGATTTCTCAAGAGAGTTATGCGGTGGAACACATCTTAATAACACAATAGAAGCAGGTCTTTTTAAAATTACTTCTGAAACAGGTATAGCATCAGGAGTAAGAAGAATTGAAGGCGTTACCGGATATTCTACATATAAATGGATGAGAGAGATGGAAAATCTGGTTCAGGAGATGGAATTTCTTCTCGATATCGATAGAAAAAATCTTCCGAAAAGGATTGAAAAGACCCTGGCTTTATTAAAAGAGCAAAAGAAACAGATGGAAAAAATGGAAAGCAAAGCAGCTGATACCAGAGTCAAAGAGCTGCTAAAAAAGACTTCTAAAATTGGAAATTACAATTATGTCACAGCGGAAGTTGAGGGTGGGAGAGAATCTTTGAGAAAACTTTCCGGAAAATTAAGGAAAAGTATGCCG
The DNA here is from genome assembly GCA_964594255.1 of uncultured bacterium. GTDB lineage: Bacteria > Hydrothermota > UBA3072 > UBA3072 > UBA3072 > JAFGHJ01. The sequence goes on from CAZQNI010000146.1 coordinate 2,357, forward strand.
GAAGGGGTGGGTTTGCTTACGAGCAACATCGAGTCTTCTGTTTTTGTAATATTATTTGTAGGAGAAAAATTAAAAGAAAAATTAAATGCAAGCGAATTAATCAAGAAAATTTGCAAAATAGTTAATGGTGGAGGGGGTGGTGACAGAGAAAGGGCGGAAGGAGGAGGGAGTGAAGTAAAAAAAATTCCGGAAATGCTAAGGATATTTCCCCAAATTTTAAAAGAAGAACTTAAATGACTATTTATCAAAAAATTCTTTCCAAAAAAGAGAAGAAAGAAAAGATGCTGGCTGCACTTCTTGATCCCGATTCCGAGAACTTAGGGGGCCTCAAGAAAAAAATTGAATTGATCGAGAAAAGCGAAATCGATTTTATTTTGGTAGGAGGCAGTACGTCGTGGAACAATAACTTTGAGAGGTTCACTGAAAATGTAAAATCCTTGGCTTCTAAAGCAGTTATTGTTTTTCCGGGTTCGGCTGAACAGATTTCATCCTCAGCGGATGCCATCCTCTTTCTCTCACTTATAAGCGGTAAAAATCCTAAATATCTGATAGAAGAACAAATCAAGGCGGCGCCTATTTTAAAAGAGATGGATATAGAGGTTATACCTACCGGTTATATTTTGGTTGACGGAGGGAGGAAAACCACTGTGGAATTAATGTCAGGGACAAACCCGATATCTCAGGACGATGTAGAAAAAATAAAGGATACAGCATATGCAGCGCAGCTTCTTGGTATGAAAATGGTTTATCTGGAGTGTGGTAGTGGTGCAAGGTATCCGGTTAAAGATGTGCTTATAAGGGAAGTTAGGGAGTATATAGAGATCCCTCTTGTGGTTGGAGGGGGAATTAAAGACAGGAAGGAAATTGAAAGCAAACATATAGCAGGAGCTGATATTGTAGTAGTTGGAAATGCGCTCGAAAATGACCCATCAATCTTACTCAAGAGAAAGTAGAATATCCAGACCTTCAATAATAAAAGGTCTAAAAATATTTCTTGCTCTTTCTATAATAACTTATACATTACTGTTGGTTTTTACAGCGACAAAAAGTACCTGGTATGCATTCAAAGAAATAGATATTATTTATCTTCCGATAGTTCTTCTCTTGCTATCTTTATATCTTATTCTTGAGTCCTTCAGGATAAGACTTATTGCCAAAGCAATTTCCGGAAAGTGGATCGCCTTTGGGCGTTGTTCCCAGGTTATATTCTGTGGTGCATTTCTTTCTGCGGTTACTCCGTTTCAGGCAGGCGGAGCTCCCTTGCAGGCTTATGTCTTGAATAAGGCTGGGTTAAAATGGGGTACCGCTTTACTACTACTATTGTTCAGAGGGCTTTTCTATCTCATTGGCATGTTAATATTTTTGCCGTTTATATTACCTTTTTTTAGAACTGAGTACTCCGGCAGGTCCATGCAAATTTTATCGCGATATTCTGTATTTGCGTATTTGTTTCTTTTTGGTTTGCTGTTCCTAATTCTTTCTATGCCGAAATTTTTTAAAAAAACGATTTACTCTTTAACTTTCAGGAAAGGTAAAACCACAAGAGCAACAAGAATGATATTCCGTGTTTTAAGGGAATTAAGAGTAATTAGAAGTAAATTATTTGAATTTATAAAAACTAAAAAATTGTATGCTTTAGCTATTATTTTTACGACTATTATTGTTTATATACCAAATTACTCAATAGCTTACTTTGTGCTAAAAGGACTCTCAATAAACGTCCCCTATTTGGATACAATATTCCGGCAGGTTTTTCTGCTGTTTGCCGCTTTCTTTTTCCCTACTCCCGGTGCGGAAGGTATAATTGAGGGGGGTTTTGCTGTACTCTTTTATTCTTCGGTTCCGCATTATCTTATAGGTATGTTTGCAATTTTATGGAGATTTGTAACTTATCATTTGGTTGTTATCGTTGGCGGAATTTTGACATTAAAGATATTAAATCTTGCGGAAATAGTCAAAGAAGATTAAATATTAAATATCAAAAAGCAAAATTACATACTAAAATGCAAAATTATCTTTTGCCTTCGATGGCGAAAACTGGAAGGGATTTGTGCTATTCGTTTAATTTGTTGTTTTTTTTATTTGTTTTTGAATTTTGATCTGTATTTTTAAACTTTGATATTTGATTTTTGCATTGTGAAGGGCTTATAATGTCGCTTTTTCTTTGAAATTTATGTTTAATAATGCAGGGGTATTGGAAACTATTTAGAGGGTTCTTAAGACTCTTATTACTTTCCCCAGCACCTGAATTTCCGATTTATGATAAACTTGAATGTCGTACTCGATATTTGAAGGTATTAATATAACAGTGCTTCCTACCTTCTCGATTTTCTTAAGGGTTATTCTCCCTTTTTTACCTTTATCGTAAAAGATTGCCACTGCATAAATATTTTTTATATGAAGATCTACAACAGAAGTGTCTATCACAACCCAATCACCTTTTAAGATACCTGCGTTTTTCATGCTATCACTTTCGACTTTTA
>CAZQNI010000147.1:0-4839 GCA_964594255.1 uncultured bacterium
CCGCAAAACCAGCTATAACTATTAAGAGAAACAAACCGTTAAACGCAATAATGCGTTCAAGCGGCTTCATAGAAAACCCTGCAATAATAGTCTCTCCGTTATTTTTTTCTTCAAGCTGAAATATTTTACCCCCCGGAGTTTCAATAATATGACTTCCCTCTCCTTTAATTGGCAAGAAACCCTCATAAAGAGAACTATAAACAACAGGAGATTCATTCTCGTCAATTATCGCAAAATAGACAAGATTCGAGGAAGAAACCAGAGAATCCAGCACCTGCGTAATCCCGCCTGTCTCACCGTAAGTACTCCGAGACAAAAGAAGAACGCTGTAATTCTCACCAATTACATTAACCAGATAATATGGTTCACCTTCAAAATTTATAAGTGTTCCATAATCCTTACCTTCCAATTCCCTATGATAAAAATCTAAAATAATTTCTTCCCGCTCGGGAAATCTGGTCAATCCCTCCAAAATAGAATCACGAAAAATCCAGACACCATGGAGATCTTTACTTAAGGAAACATAACTATTTTCAAGGTAACCTCGCAGGATATTTTTGCCTGTATCTTTTAAATTGTTAACTTCTATTTTGTTAAGCTGCAAATCTCTTCTGAGATAATTATCGGCAACTTCAGACAACAACTGAAAAGTTGTCGCATGGCTGTTTCTATATATACGCTCAATATTTCTATTGGTTATTTGGACAGTAAAGAAAGCCAGTATTCCTATAACAACAAATATAGAAAATAGTATTAATGATTTAGATTTCATTATAGTAATCTAACAAATTTTTTCAGAAAATCAATTGGATTCCTCCGCCGATGTTGTTTTTTGTGTAACTCAAATTCTCTATTGTAGAGTTATGAACCTCCGAACTTAAACTAACAAAGAATGAAGTATTATTGTTGACTATCTTAGTATACCGTAAATCTACAAAAAAACCCGATTCATCTCTTAATACACCACCAATCTCAAAGAAATCCTTTTCGAAGAGCCCCAAATATAAGTTCAGATAAGATTTATGCTCGATAAAAGCCTTATTTATCGAAAGATTAAGATTGGTATTCTTTTCTATCCCCTCTTTCTCGAAAAACGGATCTAAAAGAAGTGAATCCGGTAGAGGATAATCGTTTTCGGGTTCCGATAACCAGAAATAATTACCTGAAAAAAGCATCGTAAAATCTCCCGTTAGAGGAAAGTCCAAAGAAAACGAAAAATTGTAATAGGGCAACCGTTCATTTTTATAAATCATCAGACCGGCATCGATACCAGGAACAAAATAGAAATAAGGCATAGGTATCGATAAGTTAGTTTTTATTTCCGGTTTAATATAGTCTTCGATAGAATCAGAACTAAAGTTTACATAACCGACTTTCATTCCCGCAGACAATAAAAAATTTCCAATATATAAAGACAAAGAATCTCCTCCATATATTTCGTTCAACCCATAATTCTGGTAGTTAACAGGGATAAAATTATAACCATTCAGATACAAAGAATTCCTGTTGCCAAGACCGGGTAGGTTTAATGTCTTTTGTATACCTGCTCTATTCCCGATAAATATATCCTCTTTATCGAAACCGATTATCGAAACATCCCCCCCATAATCAAAATCCACCAATCCCGAATAGCTAAAAAAAGGAGAGACGTTAGTTTGATTGCTACCTTTCTTTATTTCGCCGATAAAATACAAATTATCGGTATACGAATTAGATACCGAAACACCAGTATAACTATTTGACAATAAAAGAAAGGGGAGGAGCAAAATAATTGCTCCTCCTGCCATCCCGATATTCTTAACCTTCACTATTATCTACCTTTACCCTGACCGGGTTCTTCATTTAACCTTTTCTGCTGCATTTCGCCTGTTTGACTCCCGTCCCTTTTCCCCTTTCGTATTCTCTCATGAAGTTGCTCTCCCTCTTTACCTGCCCACTCCGGAAATCCCTCTCTGTTTCTAAGTTTCAATTCTTCCTTATTTCTAAGATTTCTCATCTCACGGACAAGCAGCATCTGTCCTCCATCGAAATCAACATCAGAACCTCTTATTTCTATCTCGTCACCAAGTCTAACCCTGTTTCCAAGGAACCACTCCGGACCCAATTGAACTCTCACTCTTTCATTCTCTTTAACTCGTAGTTGGGCTTCTAAATTATGAGTTTCTCCGGTTAAATACAGTTCCTCGATTTTGCCCTTCATCGTTTTCTCTTTAACAGGATTATAAATGCATTTCTTTTCCTGAAGTCGCGCTCTTACCCACAGGGGTTCGCCTTCTTCATTTCTGATATTATATCTATTCGTATCCCTCACCATAACTTTTACCTTCAGCTTGTTTTCTTTAAGCGCTCCCTGAAGTTTCAATTTGTCTCCCACTTTAATCTCGTCATCTAAAAACCAAGCAGGACCTAGATGAGCCTGCAGCATTTCCTTATTTTGCGCTTTAATTTTAAGTTGAACAACATTCACTTCACCATTAGGCGGTAAGACTTCTTCCACTTCAACAACTTCACCCTCGACTACGACTTCTTCATCGGTAACATCCGTATCAGTCTGCGCTAAGATGAACAACGGTACAATCAACATGAGTAAGGTTAACAGCTTTTTCATTTTTGCCTCCTTTTTTATTTTAACCTTTTCTCTTACAATTTCAACCTTTTTCATTTTCAAACCTCTCATTTTTAACTCCTATTTTACTATATGCAATTACTGTTCCATTTTACTCTCTTACTATTCTGATAATATATATACAACACATATGTCCTTGAATACCAAACATATAAATCTAAAAAGACTAACCTAATGGCTTTTCCTCCAAAAACAGTATTCTTCGACAATTTTGTAATATTCGACAATTTTGTCGAATATTACACAGCACAACTAATGCACCAATATTAACCACAAAGACCACAAAGTACACAAAGCCACCCACACCCAACCTTAATTTATTGTATTTTCTTAAACCCATCCCAACCGTAGAAAAATCTTGTAATAAGAATATATAGTTAAAAAAAATTAAAATCTTTGTGCTCTTTGTGTGCTTTGTGGTTCAATTTCCTTTAAAAAAATAAATTTGCTCTTGAAGTTTTTGGAAAAATCGATATGTTATACACCGAGGTAACTGATGTTAAAAGCTGTAATTTTTGATATGGACGGAGTTCTCATAGATAGCGAGCCATTTCACCTGGTCGTTAACGAAAAAATCTTCGCCAACTTAGGCATAAATTTAAGCGAAGATGAATATCATAGCCTTATAGGAACCACCCATAAAGACATGTGGAGTACAATAAAGAAAAGATATAACCTGCCCCAGAGCGTTCCGGAACTCGTGAATATGCAGGTCAACGGAAATGTCAACTATATTAAAAACGAAAAAATCGAAGCAATAAAAGGGGTTACCGATTTACTTTCCGAAATATTTAACGAAAAAATCAAAATAGGAATTGCCTCTTCATCGCCAACCGAGGTAATAGAGTTAGTAATAAACAAACTTGGCATCAGCCATTATTTCTCGGCAATTGTTGGAGGAGAAAAAATAGAAAGAGGTAAACCCGCACCGGAAATTTTCCTAAAAGCAGCAAAGCTCCTAAAAGCGGAACCGAATAACTGCCTGGTAATCGAAGATTCAAAAAATGGTGTGACAGCGGCAAAAGCTGCCGGGATGAAATGCATCGGTTTCAAAAACCCAAACAGCGGTAATCAGGACTTAAGAAAAACCGATTTAATAGTCGACAATTACGATTCGTTAAAAATTAACACTTTAAGAAATCTCTTTTAGCTCTTAGCTTTTCGCTTTTAGCAATTAACAGAACTTATAATATACGGTATACGCATATCAACTTTTACTAATTTATTAATTCACCAATTTACTGTTCTTCTACATTCATTACATAAAAATAAAAGAAAGGGGGTTGACAAAATAAAAAAAATTATTATAATACTTTATATAACAAAGTACTTTATATAAAGGAGGGCAAAATGAACAGTAAGGTAAATGTAAAATCTTTGTTGACGGTAAAAAAGAGAGGTATTATGAAAAAGTTAGCATTGCTCGGTATTGTAGTTTTTTCCTTGAGTCTTGGCGCTTATGACACTGCAGGAAAATTTGGTATGGGTGTCCGATTTTGGGGGTCCCCTATAATTACGTTTTCTAACGTTCAAATTGGCGTATCTAACTCTGTAAGCTTAGAGCCATCCGTAGGTTTCTATAATATTGAGTACGATGATTCCTATTACGGCAGTTCTTCCTCCAGCTTGTTTGCCACCTCATTTTTAGCTAATTTTAAGCCCATAAGAAAAGAGCGCTCAAATCTTTTATTAAAACTAGGTGGGCTTTACATACATGGTTCTAACTCTAGCAACAGCTTTGCTATTCTTTGTGGGCTTGGCGTTGAGCATTTTATTAACGACAACTTTTCTGTTAACGTTGGAGCACTTTCCGGTATCTGGCGCTCATCCTCGGATTATGGTTATAGTACAACTCTTACCAGCTTAGGCAGTCAGCTTGTAGATTTCTCGCTGATATGGCATCTTGAGTAGGATCTTTTACAGTATATGCTAAATTATGAAAACTTTGAAACAAAATCCTCCTTCCTGCGTCTAACTGAATAAATAAACGGAGGTTAAAAATGAAATTAACTAATAAAAGATTCGGACATTATAGAGAAGAGTACCAGATAGCAAAAAACTTAAACTAAAAAAACCACCAACAGAGAAAATAATCAAGGCGGAGTCTCCTCCGCCTTTTTTTGTTAGTGTGTTTATTTGTGGGTGGGTGGGTGGATGCGTTTTTTAAAACAGACCAACACACCAACGGCCCAACCGACTAACAATCTAAAAAA
>CAZQNI010000148.1:0-4828 GCA_964594255.1 uncultured bacterium
TTAATTCATTTTTGAACTTTGATTTGTAATTTTCCGTTTTGATATTTAATTTTTAAATTTTAGCGGCCTAGCCGCTCTTGTATCGCATTCGGATTGATTTACCATGCGCGCACATACCCTCTATTTCAGCAAGTTTTTCCGCAATTCCTCCTATTTCCTCCAAACCTTCTTTTGTTACCTTTAATGTGGTTTGAAGTTTGAAGAAATCTTTAACACTGAGTCCGCCGGTATATCTTGATGTTGTGTTTGTTGGAAGCGTATGATTCAATCCGGATGAGTAATCTCCAAGAGCTTCTGCCGAGTATTTTCCTATGAAAAGAGAACCGTAATTGTAAAGTTCTTTTGCGTATTTTTCCGGGTCTCGAATTTGCAGTTCCAGATGTTCAGGCCCTCTTTTGTTCGCAAGGTCGATTCCATCTTTAATATCGTTCAATAGGATGATCGAACCTTGATTATCAAGTGATAGCTGCGCTATAGACTTAGTTTTTAACGCTTCAAGTTGTACTTTAAGTTCATTTAAGACTAATTTGGCGAGTCGTTCGGAAGTCGTCGCCAGGATAGGTACTGCATCTATATCGTGTTCCGCCTGCGAAAGAAGGTCCGAGGCTACTATTTTTGCTTCTGCGGTTTCATCCGCTATTATCATGATTTCTGTCTGTCCTGCTATAAAATCAATGCCTGTATTACCAAAAACTTCCTTTTTTGCAAATTGTACGTACTTGTTTCCCGGCCCGACTATTTTATCAACTTTTTTTACTGTTTCTGTTCCGTAAGCCAGGGCGGCTATTGCCTGTGCGCCTCCCAATTTGTAAATTTCGGTAATCTTTAATAAATAGGCAACGCAGAGAATTAATGGGTTTATGCTATCCTCGTATGTTGGGGGAGATGCGACAGCTATTTCGGATACGCCTGCTACCTGTGCGGGTATCGCGCACATAAGGAATGTTGATACCAGTGGAAAGTTACCTCCCGGAACATAAATCCCTACTCTATTAATAGGATTAATTGTTTGTCCTGTAAATACTCCTTTTTTAATTTCAAATTCAAAATTATGAAATTGTTCTTTTTGTCTTTTTGAAAATTCTTTTATATTTTCCGAGGCTTTTTCTATAGTTTCTATTTCGTCTTTTGAAGCTTTCTTATATGCGTTTTCTATCTCTATACCACTTATTTTGATTTGTTCCAGTTTGACATTATCGAATTGTTTAGTGTATTTCTTGAGCGCTTTATCTCCATTTTTTCGAACATCATCTATTGTTTTTCTTACACTTTTCATTTCTTCTATTTCTTTATATTTGAAGAAATCTTCTTTAATTTCATTATACTTTATAACCTTCAATCTATTTCCCTTCCTTTAATAAAGTTTTTTAAGATTTCCATTCCAATTTCCGTTAAGACGGATTCCGGATGAAACTGAACTCCTTCGATATTGTATTCTTTGTGTCTTATTGCCATTACGGTTTTATCTTCTGTCCATGCCGACAGTGTAAAGCAATCCGGTAAAGTCTCCCTTTCTACTATTAAAGAGTGATAACGCGTCGCGGTGAAAGGATTTTCTATATTTTCGAATATTGTTTTACCATCATGGTATATTTTGGAAGTTTTACCATGTAAGATTTTATCCGCCCTTATAACTTTACCTCCAAAAACTTCTCCTATTGTCTGGTGGCCGAGGCAAACACCCATCATTGGAATATCATTCTTAAAATGAAGTAAGACTTCCGGGCTTATACCTGAGTCTTTTGGCGTACCGGGACCTGGTGAAATTATTATTGTTGTCGGTGCCAAGTGGTCGATTTCTTCGATTGAAGTTTTATCGTTTCGTCTTACCTGTATTTCTGCTCCGAGTTCTCCTAAAAATTGAGCAAGATTATAAACGAAAGAATCGTAGTTGTCGATCAGTAAAATCATTGTGACATCTCTATTGCTTTTTTTAGAGCACTCATTTTGTTTATGGTTTCCTTGTATTCGAGTTCGGGCACTGAGTCGGCTACAACTCCTCCTCCCGCCTGAAAGTAAATTATATCTTTATATATTACGATTGTTCTTATAGCTATGCAGAGATCCATGATGCCCGCGAATCCGAAGTAACCTAAGGCTCCCGCATAGATTCCCCTTCTAACAGGTTCTAATTCATCGATTATTTCCATTGCTCTTATTTTTGGTGCTCCTGAAACGGTTCCTGCGGGAAAGGTGGCACGGAGAAGATCAAATGCATCTTTGTTTTCAAGTAAATTTCCGTTAACAACTGATATGTTATGCATAACTTTTGCGTATTTTTCGATTCGCATAAAATCTGATACTCTTATGCTGCCGTATTCGCAAACTCTCCCAATATCGTTTCGCGCAAGATCAACAAGCATAACATGTTCTGCAAGTTCTTTTTCGTCACTCAGGAGTTCTTTTGCGAATTTATTATCCTCTTCTTCGTCTTTTCCTCTTCTTCTTGTTCCTGCGATTGGATTACTTGTTACGAGTCCGCCTGCTTCAAGCTTAATCAATGTTTCGGGTGATGACCCCAAAATATACAAATCATTGAATCTAAGATAATACATATACGGAGAAGGATTTGTAAGTCGGAGTGCCTTGTATATATTGATTGGTTCTTTTTTTGTTTGTCCTTTAAATCGTTGAGAAGGAACAACCTGGAATATATCTCCTGCATAGATATACTCTTTGGCTTTTTCTACGGCGCTGCAATATTCTTCTTTTGTAAAGTTGCCGGTAAATTCAACTTCCTTTCCTTCGGATAATTTATAATCAACTTCTTCGGAATTTTTTATTATTTTTGTAAGCTCTTCAATCCTTTTCGTTTCTCCGTTATCATTGTATATAATTATATCCACAGTATCGTCCTTGTGATCAAAAAGTATTATTTCCGAGGGAAACATAAAATAGGTATCCGGTGTTTTAATCTCATCCGGATTATTATCTGGGATTTCTTCGAAAAATCTGACTGCATCATAAGAAAGATAGCCGACCGCTCCTCCGGAAAAACCAGGTATATAGGGGTAGCTATCCACTAAAGATATAAGTTCTCGGAGCTTAATGAACGGATTCCCTTTTTCTTTGTATTTTTTTCCAAAAATTTCAATATCTATACTTTCTCCTGTATTTTTTAGTATAATAAAGGGTCTTCCTCCTAAAAATGAATACCTTCCTCTTTTTTTAATGTGTATCATAGATTCTAAAATAAAGCTAAAGGGTTCTTCCTTGTAGGCTTTCTCAAATAGAGCTTCGGGAGAGGACTTTGCTTTAATTTTTTTATGTATGAATTTAATTTGTTTCGTAGACGTGATCTGCTCCACATGTCCTCCTGAGTATTTCGGTAAATCCGGGAAAAGAGACATTGATGCATTCGGACTCCAGTAGTTGCATTTTTCCTTCTGCTAAAACTCCCGCTATTGCTAGAGCCATTCCGATTCTGTGATCATCGAAACTTTCGCAAATATTTCCTTTTAGTGCAGTAGGCCCCTCTATTATGAGTCCATCAGGTTTTTCCACTACTTTCGCACCCATTTTTTTAAGCCCCGCAGCTATCGCGTAAATTCTATCAGTTTCTTTTACTCGCAGTTCCTGTGCGTCCTTGATTTCGGTAACTCCTTCTGCTTGAGTTGCGGCTACAGCTAATATGGGAAGTTCATCTATTACTTTGGGTATTATTTTCCCGAATATCTTTATGCTTTTTAGTTTACTTCCTTTAATAAATAAGTCTGCTACTGGTTCGTAATTTTTATTTCGCTCATTTTTAACAGAGATATCGGCTCCCATGTTTTTTAACACATCAAGTATGCCGGTTCTTGTGGGATTTATTCCTACATTCTTAATTAGTAACTTTGAACCTTTAATTATACTGGCAAGAACGAGAAAAAAAGCTGCCGACGAAATATCTCCGGGTATAGATAAATCCTTTGCAATTAATTTATTTTTTTCTTTTAGAGTTATTTTATTTTCGGAAGATTCTATTTTTGCTCCGAATAAGTTTAATATCTTTTCTGTATGATCTCGGCTTTGAGTGGGTTCCGTAACAGAAGAATTTCCTTCGGCATAGAGAGAAGCGAGCAGTATTGAGGATTTTACCTGGGCACTGGCTATCTTTGACTTATAATCTATTGCTTTTAGGTTTCCCCCTTTTATCGTAAGCGGTGCGAATTGGTCGTTCTCTCTGCCGGATATTTTTGCTCCCATTAAGGTTAGAGGTTCTATGATCCTTTTCATGGGGCGTTTTAAAAGAGAATTGTCGCCAGTTAGTACTGAAAAGAAATTTTGTCCGGCAAGTAAACCTGATAATAATCTCATAGAAGTGCCTGAATTTTTACAGTCTAATATATCGCTTGGTTCTTTGAGTCCGCGTAAGCCCTTTCCTTCAATTCTGATAGTTGATTTATTTTTTAGAATGTTTACCCCGAGTTTTTTCATAATTTCCAGAGTTGCCATACAATCATCGCATGTCGAATAATCCTTTAAAATGGTTATTCCTTCAGCAATCGAACCAACTATCAAGCCTCTGTGTGTGATGGACTTATCTCCACCAACTTTTATCTCGCCCCTTATTTTAGATGCTTTTGATAAAATCAGTTTCACTTCTTATCCTTTATCACGTAACTGCCCAGAAGTTTAAAGTATGTTACTACTTCTTTTAAAGTTTCGACTGCGTGGTTACAATTTTCGTCTTCCATGCTCCCTTTAAAATCAATATAAAAAAGATATTCATATGGTTTTCCCAGTACTGCTCTTGATTCCAATTTAGTTAAATCTATGTTTCGCAAAGCAAAAATACTCAGGCATCTGAAGAGTATGCCGGGCTCGTTTTTTACGCCGAAAACGA
>CAZQNI010000149.1:0-4812 GCA_964594255.1 uncultured bacterium
ATAAACCGAGAGTAGTCAGGATAGCATTTTTCAATTCTTTTCTTTTAACAGGTTTCAAGAGATATGCCCCAATACCGTACTTATCTATCTGTTTCAAGTCGTTTGGTTTATAATCGGAAGACAACATTATTATGGTAGTTGCCTCAGAATTTTTTTGTTCTCTCAAAAACTTCGCCACACCTATACCGTCGATCTCAGGCATACGACAATCGAGAAGAACCAGATCGAACGGTTCATTTTTTGCGTAAACCGATTTAATTATGGAAATAGCCTCCTTGCCACCTTCCGCCTCCCTTATTTTAGCATCCCATACCGATAGAATTTCCTTTAAAATCAACCTGTTCGTTGCATTGTCATCCACAATTAAAGTTGATATACCTTTAACATCGATTTCTCCCGGCTTAACAAAAGTCTCTTTTACTTTTTCTTTTCGGACTTTAAAAACAGCGGTAAAGCAAAATTTACTTCCCTTGCCCAATTCACTTTCAACCCATATTTTACCACCCATCAACTTTGTAATTTTTTTACAAATACTTAAACCCAAACCAGTTCCACCATATTTCCTGGTAGTTGAAGAATCAGCTTGTTTAAAGCTTTCAAATATTTTATCTTGCTTGTCCTCCGGTATTCCAATACCTGAATCTTTTACATGGAAAAACAAACAAACGTTTTTTTTGTCTCCGGACCCAGTATATCCGGGATCACCTTCTTTCAAAAGACTTACATTGAGAACAATTTCACCGTCATCGGTAAATTTTATCGCGTTTCCTATAAGATTAACTATTACCTGTCTGAGTCTAGAGGGGTCGCCAACTAAATTTATTGGTACATTAGGTTCAATTCTGCTTAAAAATTCTATACTTTTCTTGCGAGCGCGAACCGACATGACATCACAGGTTCCTTCAACCAATTCCCCAAGATCAAAATCCGTTTCTTCAAGTTCCGCATCACCTGCTTCTATTTTCGAAAGATCCAGTATATCATTTATCAAAGAAAGCAAAGTATCTCCTGCTTTCTCTAAGGTCTCCACAAACCCCTTCTGTTCTTTGGAAAGAGAAGTATCGGAAAGAAGTTCCGCCATTCCAATAATTGCATTCATAGGTGTTCGTATCTCATGACTCATTGAAGCTAAAAATTCGCTCTTAGCCGCATTGGCTCTCTCAGCTTCAATTTTTGCTTTTTTAAATTCTTCTTCAGTTTTTTCATGAGCCTCGATTTCTTCTTTGAGTTTTGCATTTGATTTTTTAAGCTCTTCATAAAGCTCATCTCTAGTAAGTCTCGCTATTTTTTCTTGTTCATAATTAATGAAATCTTGAGTTGGTTTAAAATCGTAATCTGCAATAAATTTAAAAGCTTCCAGAGTGCTTAAACCATTATTAAGGTTAGAATAATCGATTTCGTCAAAAATTCCCTCCAAAATTTTAGAGTTTCCGGAAATATCATTACCGGAAACGAAACGAATCAACAATCCAAATCTTTCTTTTCTTTCATCTATAAAAATTTCCAAACCACATTTTTCTCCACCCCCGGACAAATTACGTATCACTTCAGAAGCAGCGATGGTTAATCTTGTTGCAGTAACCTCCCCAAATCCAAGATCTCCGGCCAACTCAAGCACTTTGTTTCTTTTCTCAACAAGGTAAGTTTTATCCTTTAAAGAAACTTTGCCGAGTTGAACCATTAATCAACATCCTTTTCTTCTTTTTCTCCGATAAATTCCCCCTCATCTTCATTATCAAAATCCTCGTCTCCATCTGCCTCAATTTCTTTGTCTCTATCAACTTCTTCTTCCGACTCCGCTAATTCTTCCTCGACTCTAACTACAGGCTGAAGTTTCTTAACTCCCTCTTCAAAAGTTCCTGCAGTTTCGTATATTTCTTTAAAATCGAAATTGGAATCAGTAAAAGAAATAGCAACTCCGGGTCTTATACCCGTAATAACAGTTTTAGCTCCCAATAAACAAATCATTTTTGCCGTTTTATCAATAATCCTGGCATGATAAGGTTCAATTATTCGAACCCCGGAAACATCTATTACTACTCCCTTTACTTTGCTATCTTCGACACCTTTTAAAATTCGACTTTGTATTTTACGCATCCTTTCATCATCAATCTCTCCCTGAATAGGAACAACAAGACACCCTTCTGAAATATGAATCGATAAATCAGATAAAATTTTCTCTTCCATAATTAACGGTACCTTCTAATAATCTAACTTTTACTTTTTTTATCCTTAATATTACGCATCAGAACAAGATACGCTCCATCTCCTTCCCACTCGGTTTCGGTAACTCTCATCTCTGCAATGTCTTTCCCCTTTCCTTTACCTTTTACTTCAATTTCTCTCATTTGATCCACTTCTAAAGGAAACTCAAAATTTTCACCTATAAGATCTTCCGGTATAGCTCCAAGGAAATTTTGTGAAGAATTATTTGCAAACTGCACCACTCCTTTTCTATCAACAACTATCACAGCATCTTCAATTCTTTCTATGATATTTTTAAATCTTGCTTTACTCCTTTCAAGTTCCCGAATTTTCTTTTCCAACTTCATTAAGATTTGATGACGTTCAACTGCAAAGAATATCGCCTGCAAAAGCGCATTGACTCCCATCTGCCCCTTAACAAGAAACCCTTCCGCCCCTCTTTTCATTGCTTCAAGGGCTAAACCTTCATCACTTAATGCAGTTATTACGACGACTGGGACATTATGAGCATTTTTCCTGACACTATCCAGAGTAGCCAATTCTTTGCTGTCCGGCAGATTAAGATCAAGCAATATAAGATCAAATTCATGTTCCGAAATACATTTAAGAGCCTCTCCCAGAGTTTCCACATTTGTTAACGCAAATTTAGTAGCTTTGACTAATTCGGCTTCCTCACAATAAGCAAGAGTTTCCCTAATAAAAGTAACTGCAAACGATGCGTCTTCAATAAGAAGAACATTCATTATCGTGATATTAGCATTCTTTTCGTTGTGTTTCCCTTTTTCATTCATTTACACACCTCCCAGTTACACTTTTAAATATATGAACATTATTTTTGAAACGATTGCCTTTGTTTAAGGTTGAATAAATACTTAAGTTATTTCGCACAAAAGCCTCCCTTATACCGAAATTTCATCGCATATCGAATTCGAAAAAAAATCTCCTTTCTCCTGTTAAATATTTCTTAAAAAATAAAAATCTGTATTATACCTTAAATATAACTTCTCTATATTCACATATTTTTTCTTGAAATAACGTATCTCAAACCGTCTTTCAGGGTTGACATCGTCTTAAGACCCTCCATATCGATTCCGAGATCGGCAATTGTCTGAGCAATCTCTACACCCACCCCGGTTAGTATAGCTTCAGCACCCACCAGTCGCACCGCTTTAGCTGTACGTATCAATCGGTCTGCAACCGCACTATCCACCGCGCTTATCCCTGAAATATCTATAATGGCTGTATTTGCTTTCTCTTCAACTATCTGAGTTAACAAAGCTTCTGAAACCCTTGAAGCCCTTTCGCTATCCAGAGACCCTAATATGGGAACAGTAAGAACGCCCTCCCACACATCGATCACGGGGGTCGAAAGCTCTATGAGTTCTTCCCGCTGTGCCTCTATTTTTTTCTCCCTTTCCATTTCCCAGAGTTTTTTCTCTGTAATATCTCTTGAAATCCCAAAAGTCCCCACAATTTTGCCTTTTTCATCGTACCTGGGAACTTTAGTAGTCTCAACCCACTTCTCACTTCCGTCGGGATAAACTTCTTTTTCCTCTTTCTGTATTGGTTCTCCAGTCTTCATTATTTTTTGTTCATCCTCAAAAGCAGGTCTTGCATGTTCCTCATCAAAAAGATCGAAATCAGTTTTTCCAACTATGTCATCCGGTTTCTTAAATCCCATATATTCGGCAAAAGCTCGACCTATCCTTACAAATTTACTCTCTTTGTCTTTAAAATAGACATTTTCCGGAATATGTTTCAAAAGGGAGTTTAACAAACCCCTATCCAGTTTCAACTCTTTATTCTCTTTTTCTAAAGCCGCTAATCTTTTCTCCAATTCTGCTTTACTTTTTCCTTTTTTAGCCATTATGACCCTCCTGTATAATACTGCCTACAACTTTTTCAATTTATTTTTAAACTTTAATTTATATTTTCCCATTTTAATATTCAATTTTAACATTTTAAAGGTCTCAAAATTTTACGGAATGCGTGCAATTAAAAGCGTAGCATCATCCGAACTTTTCTTATGTTTTTCAAAAGATTCTTTCGCTATTTCCATCACAGGTCTGTACACAATCCTCTTATCGTCAAAATTAAAGGAAGATACTCCGTCAGAATGCAAAACTATCAAACAAGGCGTACTAAGAGTAAGGCGGTCAGTTCTAAGAGTTCTAACATTACTGCCCAACAAACCGTCAAAAGAAACGAGCCGCTTATACATTTCCGCAGTATAAATCTGTGTACGAATGTTTCCCACTCCAAGATATTCTATTTTGCCCTCTTTATTCATACGAACAATACCTATAACACAACCCCTACTACCATGCAATCTCCTATGTATTGTAAGAACCACTTGTTCAAGATCATCTCTAAATTTATTTTCAATAACCTTCAAAGCTATTCTACTTGCCTCGCTAGCTTTATCTCCATGACCAATACCATCCACAACCGCCACTATCGCAGAATCTTCATACCTTTTTATAAAATAAGCATCTCCGTTACTTTTAAAACCTGGTTTAGGACGGCTATACACACTGGTTTGTATAATACTTTCTTTCTTCTCGGAAAATATTTTCTTACCGGTCAAAATAAATTTCCCATCTTCTA
>CAZQNI010000150.1:0-4765 GCA_964594255.1 uncultured bacterium
TATCTTTTGACACATAAATAAGGAAAGGAGAAGGTGCTGTTTCCGGCGAGAATTTAATCTTTAGGTTTCTGTTATTCATAAGCCTTAGAAAAACAAGAAAGGCGCAAAAATCTTCTGAGAAAGGGGAGGGAGAAATATTCGCTATAAAGTTTTCCTTACCGGGGTAAATATGTTTACCTATAACTCTTTTTAGTTGATAATAAGTATTAGAATTTGAAATCATTGTATCTGGAATCATATTAACCATATTAATTATTTCTTTTTCATTTATTCTTCCCGTAATCCCCAGAGTTATATTAATAACGGGTGAAGAATTTCCGTTCACATCATTAAGCGCAAGGCGTAGTAAATTTGTGGGACCGTCTTCTTTTCCCCCCGAGAAAAGATTATTGTTGGAAAGTAGCGTTACAAATCGGGCAAGTGTATTAAGAGAATCCACATCTTTTAGATAAAAGTAATTGTAGCCACTTTTTTCAAACAATCTTCTTTCGTTCTGGTTTATTTTTGCGGAAGGGCTTAGTTCAATGCCAACTGAAATTTGTTTCGTTTTACAACTTTCATCCTTCAGAATTTGAATCCCGGAGGGTAAAAGTAATTCAGATATAGATAAGAAAAAAAGAATTACTCCCATTCGATAGTTGCCGGAGGTTTAGAACTGACATCGTATACTACTCTATTGACTCCGGAAACTTCATTCAATATACGACAGGCGATTTTTGCAAGGTCTTCTCTCTTGAAAGGGAACCAATCCGCGGTCATGCCATCCTCACTTATAACGGCTCTCAAACCAATAACATTTGAATATGTTCGAGTGTCTCCCATAACGCCTACGGTCTTAACAGGTATGAAAATCGCGAATGCCTGCCATATTGAATCGTACAGATTGAGTTCTTTTAAAGTATTTATGAATATGTAATCTGCTTCTTTTAAAATCTCTACGCTTTCTTTTGTAACTTCACCGAGAACTCTTACTGCGAGACCGGGTCCGGGAAAAGGATGTCGTTGGTAAATTCTTTCCGGAATATTTAATAGTTTTGCGATTTCTCTGACTTCGTCTTTAAAGAAATCTTTTAATGGTTCGATTAATTTAAGTTTAAGATCGTCCGGAAGGCCTCCGACATTATGATGGGTTTTTATTGTATGGGAAGGTCCCACGTCTGAGGCACTCTCGATCCTATCCGGATACAAAGTTCCCTGAATAAGGTATTCCGCCCCTATTTCACTGGCTTCTTTTTCGAAAACTCGTATGAATTCTCTGCCGATTATTACTCTTTTTTCTTCGGGGTTGGTAATGCCTTTTAGAGCGTTTAAGAAGCGGTCTTGAGAGTTTATGATTTTTACTCCTAGTTTAAGTTTTTCAGATGTTTCTTTTATTTCCCGGCTTTCTTCTTTTCTCATTAGTCCCGTATCTACGAAAATCGGTATGAAGTTTTCCTTTAGTATCTTTTTTGCGATAACGGCAGATACGGTCGAATCAACCCCGCCACTGTAGGCAAGTACCACCTTACCTTTTCCCTTATATTTGGTAGTTATTTCATTTTGGGCTATATCTAAAAAGGAAGAAGAAGTCCAATCACCTTTTACATTGCATATCGAATATAGAAAATTTTCTAAGATCCTTTTTCCTTCCGGTGTATGTGTTACTTCCGGATGAAATTGGAGTCCGTAAATATTTTCTTTTTTTATACTGGCGAATTCCGAGT
This sequence comes from uncultured bacterium, assembly GCA_964594255.1. Lineage (GTDB taxonomy): Bacteria > Hydrothermota > UBA3072 > UBA3072 > UBA3072 > JAFGHJ01. The sequence goes on from CAZQNI010000150.1 coordinate 1,704, forward strand.
TACGTGTTTTACCGATAACTTCAAAGCCGGGAGGTAATTTTGTTAATTTGTCACCGTGGCTCATCCAGACTGTAGTTTTTTTTGAAACCCCTTTAAAAAGAGGATCGCTTGTGGGATGGAATTCTGCGTTGCCGTATTCTCTTTTTTGAGAACTCAATACATCTCCTCCGAAGATTTTGCCAAGTAGCTGTAAACCATAACATATACCTAGAACCGGAACACCTAATTCAAATATGCCTTTATCGGGTATCGGGGCATTATTTTCTATTACGCTCCAGGGACCTCCCGATAGGATTATTCCCTTTGCACCCTCTACGTCTTTTGCGGGAGTTTTTGGTGAGAAGATGATAGCACGCGTTTTAAGTTCTCTGATCCTTCTTGCGATAAGATGTGTATATTGGGAACCAAAATCTAATATTGCGACTTTTTCACTCATTTAGACCTTTTAACCGCCTTACTGCTTTTGCTCTGTCTTTAGATGAAAAAACATAGGAATTTGCGATAATAACATTTGCGCCCGAATTTAGTACGGAATCGATTGTTTCATCATTAATACCGCCGTCAACAGCTATATCGAGTTTGGGATAATTTTCCCTTATTTTTTCTATTTTTGAAAGAACTTCAGGAATAAATTCCTGACCCGAAAAACCGGGATGTACGCACATTATAAGAATTGAATCTATTTTTTCTAAATAGGGAATAACGGTATCCACGGAGGTATCGGGATTGAGGACTATTCCGCATTTTGCTTTCCTGCCGTGTATTTTATTTATTATGTTTTGAGGTTTTCCTTCTGATTCCAGATGGAAATAGATTTGAGAACAACCTGCGTCAATGAAATCTTCAAGATATTTTTCGGGATATTTTATCATTAAATGCGCGTGTAGAGGAAGGGCGCATAATTTACTTATGCCTTTTATAACCACGGGTCCAAAGGTGATATTTGGAGCAAATACTCCGTCTATAACATCGAGATGTATGGAATCGCCTCCTGCGTTTTCAATGGTTTTAAGGTTCTCTCCGAGGATAGAAAAATCTTCGGCGAGAATTGACACCGAGACATGGATTTTTCTATTCATTTCTGCAAATCTCCATAGTTACGGTACCTCCATCCGTCAAATCGTGTGGATCCAGACATTGAACGAAAAGGCTTTTTTCTTTGCCTAGGCCGAGTTGCTTAGGAGAAATCCCTTTTGAAAATGCGTTGTAATATGGTAGTATAGAAGCAAGAGAATGCATGCAAACAGGAATTCCACTTTCAAGTTTGTATCCTTCCCTGATAAGGAATTTATCTCCTACTTCATATACGGGACATTTACCACATATCCTTACTATTTTTACTGTTAAATTCATAGGACTATATTAGAAATTATTTGCGATATGTCAAGTCGCGATAAAACTGCTAATACGCAATATTAACCACAAAGCCCTCAAAGAGCACAAAGAAAAAATATTTTGTTTAACCAAGAGAAAATTTCGACAGGTTTTTTAAAATAAAAAAGATAAAATCTTTGTGCTCTTTGTGAGCTTTGTGGTAAAAAAATGGGGGAGGGTTGGTTTTTGTCCTTGACATATAAGAGGTTTTTTCTTATAATTATAATATATGAGAGAATTTGAATGTAAGGGATGCGGAACTTCTGTTTGTATTCCTTCTGATAAATCTAAGAATCCGGTATGCCCGGAATGTCGTGGTGTCATGCTGTTTATAGGAGAAACTGAAGACCGGACGGATCGGGAAGAATTTACGTGTCCCAAATGCGAACAAGTATTTTTTATGAATAGGAATAAAATTCCTTATAAATGTCCTTTTTGTAACTATACTTTTTCAGTATCACCAAGATTGAAGCAGGAAGAAAGATTGTAAACAAAAAGATAGGAGGTTTTTATGAAGCTTTGGAGAGTTTCTTTGTTGGGGATGGGGCTTTTGTTGATGTTAGTTTCTTGCAGCAGTGGTGAAGTTTCCAGAAATGATACCGAGGCATTTCTTGCCGGTTTGACTACGATGTTTGCTAATGCGATGATGGATGAGTCTACTGGGATTATTACCGATTTTCAAAGTAGTGAACCTCCCGGACCGGATCTGGATGAATACACTGAAATCTTGGGAGCAGCTTCCACTGAAAAGCTCAGGAATCCTGACCCCTATGGTCTCGATTCGCTCTATGGTACCTGGCATCTATATGCTATACAGGGATGGCAACACATTGATGAGAATAATCCTGCGAATGCTATTTTGTTTGAATGGGAGTATGTCGATACCGCTATGAATCCACATGATGCATATGTGCGACTCGATTCCCTTGATTTTTATCAGGATTCTCTGCCTACCGGTATCTGGGCGGGCGTGGGAATGGACGGTAGCCTGATTGCCTGGTTGAAACTTGAGGCGGCATATCTTTCGCTGGAAGAAGTAAATGAAGTGAGTTTAGTCTACGAGGTTGTCGGTCAATTACAGGTAGGAATTTCTTTGTCCTCTGCCACTGCTATCGACACGGTTTTTGAAGGAACCATGAGTCTATGGGCTATTAATAGAACCAATGGTTACGAGGTCGACCTTGATATTACAGTGACGGATAATTATCCGGAAGAAATTGTATTATCTGATTCGGACGGATGGGAAATGGATGCTAATATATCAGGGGTTGAGGAGACCGATATTGTTGACTACGTCGAGTACGAAAAACGAAGCGTAAGCGGTGAAATAACAAAAGATGGCAATCATGCCGCAGATATAAGCGGTTACGTCTGGGAACCTGACGATGACACACACACCTCCGAAATCGTGATTACATTCTCCGATGGTACGGAGGGTGATCTTGAAGATTTTCTTGCCGCTGGTTACATGGCTGCCGGCCAATAACCGTTGATATTTAATCTTATAAATTAAAGAGGCGGGATTATTCCCGCTTCTTTTTTTTAAACACTATGAATTAAATATCAAAAACTAAAAAACAGAATAAAAAGAGACACAGAGCCCACACACAACCACACCAGTAAATTTAAACACAGGGAACTTGACCCAAAAAGTTGTACCAGTGGGTAATGTGGGACTTGAATATCCT
>CAZQNI010000151.1:0-4744 GCA_964594255.1 uncultured bacterium
TTATACCTCCATGTTTTAAAAATATTATGTTACATATTTACTTATTTAAATTTAATGGTAAGTTTTTTACCTTTATATAAAATAACTTTATCGGGATTCTCTGTTATTTCTATTCCTATTCCATGCCATTCTTTTACGAGAACGATCTCGAACGTTCTTTTATCAAGCATACCCGGAAAAGACCCTTTTCTGTCACCAATAGTAAGTTCCCGTTTTTTATCGTTCCAGTAAAAAGTAATAGTCGCGTATATACCTTTTTCGTAATTATAATTGTCGTTTTCGTCCTCATACAATGTAAAACTTGCGTCGCCACCCGGGTATATTCGAAGTTCGATTGGGTCAGCTTCTTTTTCATCTGCGTACTGAATAAATGGACCCATTGGAAGTATTGAGCCTCCCTTAACAAATAACGGGATTTTACTAATAGGAGCGTCGGCAACATTTTTTTGTCCTCCTAAATGAGTTTTTCCCGTCCAGAAATCCACCCAATTACTTCCGGCAGGCAAATAGACGTTTCTTGTTTCTTCACTTTCCTTTACAAGTTTTTCTTTTTCGAATATAGAAGGTGTTTTCCAGTAAAGTTTCATCTTTGCCGCGCCCGTAGAGCGGTTCTGCATCTCCAAAATAAAATCGTATTCTCTGCCCGCTTTTAAATTGACAGAATCCGTATATTGCTCGACACTCGTATAAACGTAAGGAAGCTCTTTTCCGTCTAAGATAATACGTTTGGCGTCATAACTTTTCAAATGAAATTGATGTTTACCGGTTTCAGACGGAATGAGTTCGCCTTTCCACCTGACGGAAAAAGCGGAATCGGTCATATAATCCGGTCTACCCGTATACCAGAGATGATTGATATTTGACTCAATCTGCTCATGAGTTAGATTCTTGAATTCCGGATCTTGATAATATTTAACATGTACTCCTGGTTTACCGTCTTTTGTTTTGAAATGTTCCGGGCTTATAAGAACGCTATTTTCCGGCGGACGATGAATCATATATTCCGTTACCGGACAGACCATTATAGAAGGGCCAAACATGAACTGGTCCTCTACCCAATAGGTTTTCGCATCATCCGTAAAGTCCATAGGCAAACCGCGCATAATTGTATAACCTTCATTGGTAACTTTCCAGGCGAGAGAATAAATATAGGGAAGTAAACGATAGCGTAAATTATCTATTTTTATCATCGATTCTGTGAATTCGCCGAATTCCCAAATCTCCCGTGGTGTCTCGGACCCATGTGCGCGGAAAATTGGGCAAAAAGCGCCAAACTGAAACATCCGCGCATAAAGCTCCTGATAAGCCGGATCCTTTCCCCCACCGGAAAAAACACCCCCATAAGCACCTATTACAAAAGCACCTATATCGAAAGTCCAGTATGGGAGACCTGACATACAAAAATTAATGCCGGCAGCAATCTGTTTTTTATAAATCTCCCAGCTGGCTCCGATGTCACCCGACCACGTAGTGGTCGCGTCCCGCTGCTGACCCGCAAATGCTGAGCGAGTGAGCATATAAACTCTTTTCTTATCGGTTTCCTTTCTCAAATTTTCGTATAAATCATCCATCATAACCAGAGAATAGGCATTAAGATACCATGCCCAGGACCCAAGATTATTAGTGCCAACCTTTTTCATTTCATACTCCTGGGATTCTTTTGTTGTCGCGTTTATTATATCCGGTTCCGGAGAATCAACCCAGAAGGCATCCGCCCCTATAGAAAACAATCCCTTCTTTAAATATTTCCAGTACACGTCATTGGCGGAAGAGTTAAAAGCATCGTAATACTTAAAACTTGCCCATCCCACAACATTAAATAGATATCCCTTCTTCTCCATTTCTTTATAAATTTCGGTATTGGGTCCGAGTCCCGGCCAGACAGAAAACATGACGTGATAATTCAAATCGTGAATTGAGCCTATCATCTCCTTAGGAGCAGGATATCTTTCTTTATCGAATACCATTCCGCTCCATTTGTCGTTATCTCCCCAGTACTGCCAATCCTGAATTATATTATCAATAGGAATCCTGCGAGAGCGGTATTCTTGAGCTATACCTAATAATTCATTCTGACTCACGTAGTGTTCTTTACTTTGCCAGTATCCATAAGCCCATTTGCCATACATGGGAGCCTGCCCGGTAAGATTTCTGTAAGAAGCAATTACTCCATCCATACTCTCGCCATAAATAAAGTAATAATCGATATTATCAGCCACATCAGACCAGAGATAAGTTTCCTTATCATTATCCTCAAAGATGGTTTTGGAATAATTATCCCAGAGAATTCCATACCCACGGGTCGAAATAAGAAATGGTACGACCGCATCAGTATTTGTCTGTACGAGCACAACTTCCCGGTTGCGATAATTCATATACCCATACTGGTGCTGCCCAAGTCCGTAAATTCCTTCCTCCGGGTTTAGTATAAATTTTTGCTTAACGCTAAATGCTTTTTCGTACTCATACTCAACGGACGTAATTTTTGCTTTTCCATTTTCTTTTAAAATGATTTCATTATCGGGTGTTAAATACTCGATTTTTACATCTTCTTTTGATATATTCAAGGTAATTTTTTCTGAACTGAGAATAACTTCTTTACTGTTTTCTTCAAACTTTATCTTTACAGTTGGGAGAGTATCCTTAAGAACTACTAAACTTAATTTTTCCGCCGACGCACCTGGCAGCCATTTAACAACACGAACAATATTGTCCGCATAAAATTGAGCTTTCAAATTAAGTTCGGCACCCTCAATCTTAACTCCGTTCTGAATTTGTTCGACCTTTGTATTATATGTTGAACAACTAAAGATCATTAAAACAAGTATTAAGTTAAAAAGAAAAATTTTTCTGTTTTTCAATTTTCCTCCTTTTAGTTAAACTAGTCTTTGTCTATCTTAGCCCACTTAAAATGAATATAGTTGAAATTGATAATTCCGTCAAGTGTTTGCAAGCAGCTTCCGGAAAAAGTTTTCGGAGAATCGGTTGTGGTTTGGAGTTTTAATAAATATAATTTAAAATGGGATGTGGCGGAGACTCTGTGTCCTTTGCGCCTCCGTGTGATAATAATTTTTTGGGTGTGGGTTCAAGGGATTAAAAATAGGTATTGACAACTGGTCAAAGGATATTATACTTAAAATAGTTATGGAAAAAAGTCTAATCAAAAAAATACTCGAAAACGCGAAAATAAGTTTGAACGTTAACGTCAAAGAAAAATTTCAAATAATAAACGAATTAGTAAAAACTCTAAAGGTAGATAAAGATAAAGAAGAAATGCTTATAAATGCTGTTATCCAGAGAGAAAAAATTGGTTCTACCGGTATAGGTAACGGTATAGCAATACCTCATACAAGAAGTCTGGTAATCAAAGAGTTAATGGTAGCAATTGGTCGCCTCACGAAACCAATAAATTTTGGTGCGCAGGATAAAAAAAAGGTAAATCTAGTTTTCTTATTAGTGGCTCCCCCGTATGCATACAAAAGAGAATATCTAATACTACTGGGTAAAATAGCTGAAGCATTTAATGAGATTTCTACAGATGAAAAATTATTCTCAGTTGATAACGAGGAAGATTTTAAAGCCGAACTCAGTAAACTTTTTGGAGTGTAGATGGATAAACAACTTTTACTTTTAATTTCCCTGCAGGAACTGGATATTTTACGTAAGGATAGAATAAAAGAAGAAGAGGTCGGTTTTGAGATAGATAATATAAAAAAAATGGAAGAAGCAAGGGCGAGTATTGTCTCTCAGCTAAAAGACCATATCTACAGGAAATACAGCAGACTAACCAAAAGATATGGCAGTGCGGTAGTTCCTGTAGTAAACAATATATGTCAGGGCTGTTACTTACTTCTACCCACACAGATGATATCAGCTGATCAGGAAAATAAGTCAGTGATTACCTGTCCCAACTGCGGAAGAATATTATACTGGATTGACTGATTTTTTTGAGTTCAGTCAATGTTACTTCCCAAAAATATTTTCCAAGAAATACCCTCACTTAGAAAAAACAAATTAAAAAACAATCTTTTTGAAATTAGATTCCAATCCGAAGTCAATACTTTTAATAAAAAAAACGATACTGTTTACCTTTTACTTAAAGATACAGAAAAAAGGTCAAAAGCTAGCATACTTGTTCATGGCCTCGGAATGGAAATTGGGTCAAAATGGGACACCTATTTACGCGTCGTACCCGAAACAATAGGAGCCTGTTATATAGATCTCCCCCATCAGAGACACAGGAAAACTAAAAAAGATTTATTGACTTCGTTTGGTGACGGAATCTTTACTTTCAATTTTTTCAGGCAGGGAACTCTGGATATAATAAAAACAGTAAACATATTAAAAAATCTCGGATATAAAGAAATTTCAATAATAGGAATAAGTCTGGGTAGCATGTTTTCCATTATGGCAATGGGGCTTGATAAACGAATTGAAAATGGTGTTTTCATCTTATCGGGAGGTGATTATAGTGTGATTACCTGGAAAAGTCCGGTTATGTTTAAAGTAAGAAATATATATAAAAAGAAAAATATAACCCGTGAGAGTTGTCTGCAAGCGAGAACTCTCCTTCATCCTTTTACAAAATCCGTAAAAAAATGCGGGAATCCATTTGACATTAAAACCAATATAATATGCCTTTATTTCGACCCTCTCTCTTTCGCACCCTTAATAGAGCCGGAAAGAGTCCTTATGATAAACGCTTTTTTCGACTTAATTATTCCGAGAAAAGCAACTATCCGTC
>CAZQNI010000152.1:0-4718 GCA_964594255.1 uncultured bacterium
ACTTTAATATACGCTACAATGTACGGAAACACTGAAAATATGATGAATGCGGTGGCTCAGGGTATTTCCAAAACAGGGATCCCGCTTAAAATATTTGACGTTTCTCACACTCACGTCAGTTACATATTACCATCTTTATGGACAAAAAGTGGTGTGATAATTGGTGCGCCAACTTACGAGGCGGGACTTTTCCCAACTATGGGAGACGTACTCCGTATGGCAGCTCACAAGAGCATAAAAAATAAAAAATTTGCGATGTTCGGAAGTTACGGTTGGAGTGGCGGAGCTTTAAGAGAAATAAAAGAAATAGTCGAACCCTTGGATTGGCAACTTACCGATTCTTTTGAATTTAAAGGAGGTCCAACAAAAGAGGAACTCAAAAAAGGGGAAGAGTTCGGTAGAAAATTTGGGGAGTTGATCAAATCTGATCGTTAATTCAATATTTCTCAGCGTCGGCCCAATAAGCAGCCCATAAAAAGTCCAAAAACGAAATGATAGGGGACGCTTTCCATTAAGTGAATCCTAGCTATCTCAGCAGGCATGTAGGTGTTGGGTAATATAAGCTGTCCACTCCAGATAATGAGCAGCATTCCAACAATGAGTCCTATTTCCCATGACGAACCTTTTAGCATCCGGATAGTAGGCAATGTGAAAAGAGTAAATAAAAGACCACGGAAGGCTTGAAAAGGAAACATCCAAGGGGTATTAGCCTAGATCCATGCTAGTTGAGCAAAAAAGTTGCCTGCGTCCTTCGCCCCATAGTAGTTCTGTATTAATGGGTTCTTCCATGCAATAAAATAGCCGAAGATAAAATACAATAGCATGTAAATTACAGATATAACCGGTAATTTAGCCGGAATATTTTTACTTGTAATGCCTAATAGTTGCTCAGATATTAAAGATTCTTCTTTTCTCTTCATTTTTCCCAGAATAAGAACGGCTATCGGGCTGAATATTCCAGCTATAATCGCTCCCATTATAAATAATTTCAGTATCATTCCTTGGGGTAATATTTCCGGCAGGAAAATAGCAGATTCGATCTGTGCTAAAACCGTGTTTACTCCGTAGAAGGCAAGAAAAACAGCGGCAATCAGTCTCCAGCCGTACCAACGGGAGCGAAGAATTATAAGGGTTAAAACGATGGTTGGGAACAAAAAAACCAGAAACATGAGTAATAGGGATACGTTAGTCCCTGAAGATGGACTTTGAGCACTGGGTTCGGCAAGCGTAGAAGATAGTCCGGAAATCACAGCCGATAAAAAATAGCAAATAAGCAGGATGATGGTTAAAACGATTATTTTTACCCCTAAAATTGTTTTTGACCTCAAGTTAATAATAGCCTCCTTTTAACGAAAATAAATATTATATTGAATTGTTCTGATTCCTCCGATAGATCTAAATGTTCAAGATCATCAAAGTTTTTATGCCCTATAGATATTCCCTGACAACCAAATACTCAATTCCATTTGTAAATAAATTACGAAAATATATCTATTTGTCAACGATAGAATGAGTTTTGCCGGATTGTGTCTTTGCGGTTATTCCAGTTCTTCTGGCTTAATATAATCTCCGTATTTCTCCTGCGCGGAAGAGAGTCTTTCTCTCTGTTCTTCTAAAATATCGAAAAGAACTGAGGGTGCGTCCATAACCTGGGTTCTGTAAATTTCCTCTATTCGGTCTATTTTCGCAAGATTCTCTTTTACTCTTATTTTGAACTGTTCGTTGTATTCTTCTTTAGTGAAATTTTTATTGAGAACTTCCTTGAAGAGTTTTTTGAGGTCCTCGTACTTTGGTATACGTCCTGTGGGAGCGTCTATCGCATCTACATCTCTGTTTACCTGGAGTTCTGCCCATTTATACCATACTTTCTTGTCTTCTCTTGAATTAAGGAAGTTGCCGTTTTTATCTTTAAGGAAGTAATTGACCGCAAATATACTGGGTTCTTTTTCAAGGCCTATTGCAAAATCAAGATTCGCATTAATGTAATCCCTTATTGGGATGGAAAGGAAATCGAGATTCGACATAGGGTTGAACTTCCTTACGCCTTCTTTTCCGAGCGTAGCTGCAGTGGTTTCCGATTCCAAAGAAGCTCCGTATGCAATTATTCCGTGAGCCCAGTCAAAAGCTTCCTTTATAGGCACCCAGGTATCCGAATCCCTGCCCCCGTAAACCATACCTCCTACCTCAATACCTTTGGGGTCGTGCAATGTCGGGTCAAGATTGTCGAAATTCTTAAGTTCGATTGTGAAACGGGCATTTCGGTGTGATACGGTTATTTCTTTACCGTTTTCATCTTCTTTTCCTTTAAACCATTCTCCTGAATAATTAACACCTTTATCAGGAATCTCACCGTCTTTGCCTATCCAGTGTACTCCTCCCTCGGGTGTCATTAAAATATTTGAAAAGATTATTTCTGACGAAGAATGAAGGGCCTCCCAGATTATCGGATCATCCTGGGAATTAACTCCCATAATAATACCGAATACTCCTTTTTCGACATTTACCGCCCTGACTCTTCCGTCTTTTCTTCTTAAGTAAGCAATATCGTCGCCAACAACAGTTTCGTTATCAAGCATAGAAGTAGATGTTTTCCCGCAGAGTGACGGGAATGCGCCTGTAAAGTAAGTAACTCTGTTATTTGGACCGTGAACTCCCATAACCAGCATGTGTTCGGTTAACCATCCTTCTTTCCTGCCGCGGTTAATCGCAAGCCGCATAGCCAGTTTTTTAAGCCCGATTGTATTGCCACCGTATTGAGTGTTGGCACTGTATACCACATTTTCTTCAAGGTCTATATAGACTCTGCGTTTATCAAGCTTTTTACTTGTATTTCTTTCGTCTAACTCCCCGGCAGAATGAACTATTTTAAAAAATCGGGTGTTTCTTCCCCGACGCGCGAATTCCTCGAAACCCTGCCTATAAAGCAAATCTTCACTGTGCGCAACATAGGCGGAATCCGTCATCTGCATAACAGGCTGAGAAAACTCCGAGTTGGTTGGCCCGAGACAGAAAAACCGAATATACAGCTCCTTACCTTTCATTATATCTTTCATGATTTCGTGAATTTCTAAAAGACATTCTTTTCTCGGGGCCGTGTTTATCGCTTTGTCGAGTTTTACTCCTTCGCCAAGCAATATTTTTGTATTCTGCTTGTCCCTCGCCTGGTCATTATAATTGTCAAAGTGAATTGTGTGATTTCTTGTTGCAAGTTTTGTCTCTTCTTTGTTCCTGATAGCTGCTTCTCTTATATATTTAATGTCTTCTTCTTCATCGGTACATACGAAAACTTTTTCAGGACTGCAATGCTCTATATATTTAGCAATAAATTCATGTAATTCATAATTATCTATTCTCTTAAGTTTTTCATATTGTTCACTATCTAGCTTTTTTCTTAAAATGTTTGAAGACACATTATCCTCCTCTTTTTGAATTTCTTTGGAGGTTGATTCTTAATGAATATAATTCAGGTTTTAATGAATATTTTCTCATCCTATTTTTAACCCTTGGGGATGATAATGAAATTTCCGAATCTGTCAAGGGGAAAATTCAGGTTGTTCGAGACCTCGTAATCGCTATTTTGGTTCCCCCTTGCAGATGAAGTGTTTTTTAGTATATTCAAGATAACGGGGCGTAGCGCAGCTTGGTAAGCGCGCCAGCTTGGGGTGCTGGAGGTCGGTGGTTCGAATCCACTCGCCCCGACACCATTTGTTTTATGAGGGGATTGTTTGCTCTTTTAAATGAATTTTATATTTATATTTTTTAAAATTTTAATGTGTTTTTTGCCGAAAGGTTTGGGAGACCTCATCTCTAGAGGTTGCGCTCGTCTTTCGTATACTTTATTCTATAAAAGAGGTCTTCGTAATCATCTTTCAAACCTGAAGATTGTTTTTAAAGATAGAGACGAAAAAGAGCTTCTTGAAATTTCAAAAAGAGCAGGTATGAATCTTGCAATTTGTCTTTATGAGCAGCTTTTAATGGGAAGACTTATAAATCATAGAAATTATCATAAGTTTGCAACAGGGGAAAACTTTCATAATCTTTACGATGCACATAAGGAAGGTAAGGGCGTTATATTGTTAACGGGTCATTTAGGCAATTACGAATGGGGCGCTTCTCTTATAGGTTATTTGGGTTTTAAAGTTTCCGTTATTTCGGTAGAATACAGGACGGAACGTATAAGAGATATTTATGAAGACAACAGAAGAAGAGCCGGGATAGGGGTTTTTTATGTTAGGAGAAGTTTTTCCGGACCGGTCAGATTTTTAAAGGATGGAGGGCTTCTTGCGTTTGCCGGAGACAGAAATTTTGAAGGAGCCGTAGCGACCGTTAAAATGTTTGGAAAAGACGTAGAAATTCCAAAAGGTGCGTTTTTCCTGGCTTCGAAGTTAGGGGTTCCCTTGGTTGTGGGTTTCGGTCCGAGAGAAAAAGACGGGCGTTATCATGTTTATCTGGAGAAACCATTCAAGGTCAAAGAGGGGGAGGTTGAGAAGGGAATAAAGAGATATGTCGAACTACTGGAGAAGTATATTAAAAAATATCCGGACCAATGGCTTTTGTTTGATAAATTATGAAAGATAAGGTTTTAATAATTATACCCGCTTTTAACGAAGAGAAGAGTTTAGGAAAGCTGCTTAAAAAGGTTTCTTCGGTTTCTTCCCTTAAGGATGTTTTGGTGGTGGATGACGGCTCACAGGATAATACCGCAATTATTGCAAAGA
>CAZQNI010000153.1:0-4688 GCA_964594255.1 uncultured bacterium
TAACAACGGCTTTTTTGTTAAAATTTCCATTAATATCAAATTTTTGATTTGCTCCGGCTACGAAAAAAGAGAAATCACCTGTGTTTTTTCTGAAGTTAAATATCACATTTCCCGTTAAAGAAATTTTTTTGCTGAAAACATTTATTTCCTGAAGGTATAAATTACTGTCTTCAACTTCATAATTCATCGAAAATTCGCCAAAGCGATTAGAGGAAAAAGATATATTACCGGCGCCAACCGGACTCTTATCGGTACCTTCCAATTTTCCTTCAGAAGATACCCTCCCTTCTATTTTGGAAAGCTCCATTAAGTTCAAATCGAACTTATGAGAAAAGTCTAATCTTCCGTCTAATTTGTAATCTCCGGCAAAAAGAAAATTTGAACCCGGATAATTCAAGGAAAATCTTTTAACCTCAATACTTTTATCTTTCATTTTCATGAACAAGGAAAATGGCAAAGTAAAATCTTTATAATTGACGACACTTGAGTCTATAACAAAAGAATCTACCATAATAAAAACTCTTTCTCCTTCTTTACTCAAATTCAATTTCAAAGCTTCATCTATATTTATCATGGGCTTCTTTATATAAATAGCAGATATTCTTTTCTTCTTTCCTATCAAATTAAAGACATTATAAGCAACGTTAAGTTCTGATACTTCGCCAAATTCACCAATTTTAATATCTTTAAAACTCAAACGCCGAAAAAGATTTCCGCTAACGTCATCAAAAGTCAACTGAATTCCTTGTTTTTCCTCAAATGATTTAAAAAAGAAATTTAGAACCGCCTTTTGAAAAGGTTTGATGATAGCAAAAAGATATAATAAAAGAATTATTAGAAAAAGAGATATTATTACTTTTTTTAAAAATCTTTTCATAAAACCAAACCTTTCATGAATTAAACCACAAGATTTTAGATCCTTATCTTACGCATAACATATATTATACACTATTAAAGCAAAAAAATCTACTGTTATAATACGATTTCACTAAATAGTAATATATACTATTTTACTTTATAGAACTTCCCATCTACATTTATGAAATATAAATTTCCATTTGAAAATTCAAGACCGGTTATACTTTGGTCGATTTTTTCCTGATTAAACGTAAGTTCTGTCGGGTCAGACCCTTCTTTCACAAGATAGAGCCCTGCTCCACCTATCGCAGGAATAGCCTGAACGACGAGCGATCCGTCATCAAGAAACTCAAAAGACGAAATAGATTTAAGGTCACCGGTATTTATCTTTTTTTCTCCGTTAACTGATATTATTTTAGCATCTTCAGATAAAGTTATCCAGAACATATGACGAAGATCAGCTACGTGATAACTTTTTGATTCGGCTTCAAAACCACCCTTTCTTCCCCAAACAGCAGCAAAGGTATTCCCTGTTTCATCATTACTTAAACACATTGGCAATCCGCCATTGTATACTTCCTTTGTCTCTCCATTTTCATCAATTTTTACAACCTTACCAGCAATATATTCGGCAGCTGACAAATGATTTGGATTGGATTGTACCGTAAGATTCCCTTCACTAACCCAACCTCCAACCAATACCTTTCCGGAATTATCAGAAGTTAAAGAAAGTAAATTACCCTCGATTTCAGCAACTTTGCTTCTCCCTCCGTTTTTATAAATTTTGAACAACACATCTTTATCCTCCACGCAATCATTCACAATCAAATCTCCCTCAGGTAGTACAGTAAGAGATGTAAGGCTAAAGCCACAAATTTGAATGCCTGAATATATCTTCTCCGAAGTACCATTCTTGAGAATCCTGAAAACGTCACCTTTATAACTTACTAGGTAAAAATTTCCTTCCGCATCAGAATCTACAGCTATAAGAGGGTCTTCGCATTCAAAAATTAATTCTGCATCTAAATTATTACCTTCTTCAATTTTCTTAATGAGGTTTTCGGAAATACCACTCTTTGATTTTTTGCAAGACGAGAAGCAAAACAGTACAAATACTGTTAAAAAGATACTCTTTACGGTGAACCTGAAAGTAATAGGGTTTTTCATGATTCCTCCTTTTTTCCTTAATTAAACATGAAATTAATTCTAATACTTTGAAAATAAAAAGTCAAGGGAAGTCCCGCTACCCCATCCCAAAAAAATTTACCACAGAGAGCACAGAGAAAAAACTCACAGAGACCACAGAGATTTTTATTTTGTTTATCCATTCTGCGGAGAAATTTGTTTTTTTTCGTGTGTTTTTTTAAGCGCAAATTAAAAAGGGGGTAGTGGGGTTTAGTGTATTTAGTGTGTTTCGTGGTTTAATAACTTTTTTGTGGATAGGGGTTAAATAAACTATCTTGACTAATCGAACGTTTTTATTTAACATTAAAATACAAATAGGGAGGTTTTATGTTTCAAATTTCTTTAATTATACTCGGATGTTCAGTGGGAATCGCATAATTTTTTCATTTCTATGCTGTTTCAAAGATAAAAACCGCATTAAAAGAAACGAATGGTATAATTATGTCTATGAATGATTTGGAAACAATTAAAGAAGTTATCAATCTCAACATGAAACTTGCAGTATACTATATTGTTTTCTTTATCTTGCTAATCGTTGTTTTGGGAGTTCTGGTACTAAATAAATTATTCAAAGAGGCAGCTCTTATACTGTTTCTATTTGGAGTAATAACTCTTATCATAGGTCTCTGGGGCAAAACATACGAAAATAAAATCAGAAACATGGAAGTAAAAACCGATGATCCCGAAATAAGAGAGACTTTTGAGAGATACCTTAAAGAATGGAGAGAACCAAGGTTGCAGCTTAGATCTTAAGTTTTGAGATCGAGTCGAGAGTCATGAGTCGTGTGTCTCGAGTCAAAAAATAAAAAATTTAAAATCTGTGCAAATCCGTGACAAATTTTGGTATTGGGGAAGGCAAAGCAAAAAAAAAGAATTTATAAGATATCAATCTTGCCTTAAAGTATCCGAAATTTCCGGAACCAAAATTTCACGCTTCCAGACATACCTTCTATCAGAATTTTTATCCATTACCATTATAGATACTTGATTTTTACCTGTAGAAATATTTTCCCTAAAAGTTCCGAAAAAGGACTCGCCAGGAGAAACAGTTTTAGAATAATCGTTTGTGTTTATGTCTTCTGTCACACTTTTATTTACAATTGTTTCGCCTTCATAAATGACATTAAAATTTAATCTAAATGAAGCTTTATAGAGAGAATCTTCTTTTATGAAAGTTATTCCCGAATAGGGAACATTGTAATATATTTTAATATAAGGGAACGACTCTTCATCATAATCTATCTGGTAAACGACACTGAAGGATTTCACGAAATTTGGCCTGCCCATATCCTCCATCATTCCTGGCATTACTTGCGGCGGACCGATCATCGCAGGGCAACCTAATACGCCGCCTAGCAATACCAACTTAATAATCTCTAATAGAAGTATATTTTTCCTCATCATGCTTTGGATATTAGACCCAGCCGCGTTAAATTTGGTTCCAATTTA
This sequence comes from uncultured bacterium, assembly GCA_964594255.1. Classification (GTDB taxonomy): domain Bacteria; phylum Hydrothermota; class UBA3072; order UBA3072; family UBA3072; genus JAFGHJ01. The sequence goes on from CAZQNI010000153.1 coordinate 3,493, forward strand.
GCAAAAATACAGTAAAAAAAACCTTGAAAAGTATTCAAATAATAAATAATTGCAAGTTGTTGGAAATCAAAGTCCTAAACAAAAAAAACAAAAATTTTTCTCTTATGGCCTTGACTTTTTATTAATCTTTGTTATATTAAGATTATACACTAAAGGTTCTTTTGCTGAAAAGAGCCTTTTTTTATTTAAGGTCTATTAAAAGTTACAACCATTTTTTCCGTTTAAAATAAAATAACATTGATACTCCTAGAATAATAATGACTCCCCATACAGAGAAATAGCCCCAACGCCAATTAAGTTCAGGCATGAAGGAAAAATTCATGCCGTAAACACCTGCGATAAAAGTTAAAGGTATAAAAATCGAAGCGAACATAGTAAGCACTTTCATAATCTCATTCATTTTATTGCTTATACTCGAAAGGTAAGTATCGTGTAAGCCGGAAAGCATATCACGGAAAGTTTCTACGGTTTCGATTACCTGAATAGTATGATCATAGACATCTCTAAAATATATAATAACATTTCCGGAAACAAGAGCTGTCTTTTCCCGGGTAAGAGAATTTATCACCTCTCTCAAAGGCCAGACGGATCTACGAAGCGATATCATTTCTTTCTTTACTTTATGAATATTATGTAAAGATTCCGGCGCCGTTCGCTCGACAATATCTTCTTCCAATTCTTCAATTTTATCCCCCATTGTTTCAAGCACGGAAAAATAGTTGTCCACCACTGAATCTATCAAGCTATAAAGAAGATAATCGCTTCCCATCTTTCTTATGCGTCCCTTTCCTTTTTCTATCCTTTCTCGAACAGAGTCAAAAACGTCTCCTTCTTTTTCTTGAAAAGAAATAACAAAATTCTTACCCAGCACCAGACTCACCTGTTCGACTTCGATTTCCTCACCTTTATCATCGAGATAAAGCATTTTCAACACAACGAATATATAATCTTCAAAATCTTCCACTTTCGGACGCTGCGTTGTATTTCCTATGTCTTCCATCACAAGAGGATGTAAACCGAAAATTTCCCCGATCTTTTCTATAACTCCGGTATTATGAACACCGTCTACGTTTATCCAGGTAATCGAATCCTTTTCTTTAAAGGGGAAACAATCTTTTGCCTTCACTCCTTCTCTTTTAACAAACTCGTTTTCATTATAATCGATTACCGAAATCTTAACCTCGGCGGTTTTTTCT
>CAZQNI010000154.1:0-4675 GCA_964594255.1 uncultured bacterium
GAGCAACATCATGTTTCATGTGCCATACTTTGGGATAACCCAGACTTCGAGCTTTCCTTTCGTTAATATTAACAACCTCTCTGTACCAATCAGCATTTGCGTAATTCCGATAGAATTTACCGTACTGTCCGGTAAAATCTTCGTGATGAAGATGCAGCCAGTCATAATTGGTCAGTACTCCTTTAAGAATATCGTCATCCCATATCCTTTCATAAGGAATTCTAGCATACTCAAGAGCAAGAGCAACCGCATCATCCCATGGACCTTCTGTTTCCGGTATATAAACTGCAACCTTGGGAGCTTTTTCCAATTTTACTCTTTCCATGTTTTCTCTTTCTATAATGGCATATATATCATTCACCTGATCTTCACTAACCCAGAAGGAAGCTACGCCTCTCTGGTCCGCTTCTTGCTTTATTCCCTCAAGACCGGGCAGAAGGAAACTTCCGCCCCTGTAATTAAGAAGCCACTCGGCGTTAAGCCCCTCGCTTAAAACCCAGTAGGTAAGCCCATAAGCTTTCAGATGGTCTCTCTGAGCTCCGTCCATTGGAATAAGTAGACTCGCGACAATTACTAATAACATATATAAAAATTACCGATGTTATACAATAAGTCAAGCCTATTATTGAGGATTAGCAGTCAAGCAAGAGAAAGAGCAAGGATTAAAGGATTAGAAGAAAAACCCAGTTAGAGAAACATGGATTAAGTAAAAACACTTAACACTTACTCCTTGAATTGCATAATTTTACTACTCCTAACCTATTTTCATCTGCGTACTATTCTTTTACCCTTGCAATTCTATAATTCAAAAAATCAACAAATTTATCACGGTTCCGTATAATAAATCACCGTTACATCTCTGCTGTTAGTATTTCCCACATATATCCTATTCGTACTCGGATTAACGCAGACCAAAAACGGGGAATCTCCAGCGTCAATAGTGGTGGTCGAATCGGTCGCGCCATCAATTACCGTTATATCATCACCAGAAGTATTTGCCACATATATTTTGTTTGTATTGGGGTTTACACCGATCGCACGAGGGTAATCTCCAGCATCAATAGTGGTGGTTGAATCGGTCGCGCCATCAATTACCGTTACATCATCAGTATAATTATTTACCACATATATCATGTTTGTATTGGGGTTTACACAGATTGCCGCAGGTCCATCTCCGGCGATAATAGTACCGGTAATTGAATTGGTCGCCCCGTCTATAACCGTTACATCGTCACCACCGAGATTTACCACATATATCCTGTTTGTGCTCGGATTTACGCTTAATGCTCCGGGTGAATCTCCAACGTCAATAGTGGTAGTTGAATTGTCCGTCCCGTCTATTACCGTTACATTGTCACTGTCATTATTTGTCACATATATCTTATTTGTATTGGGGTTTACGCAAACTGCAAGAGGAAAATCTCCAACGGCAACACTGGTCGTGAAATCTGTCGCTCCATCTATCACCGTTACATTGTCACTGTTCTGATTTACCACATATATCTTATTTGTATTGGGGTTTACGCAAATCTGAGAAGGTCGATCTCCAGCGGCAATAGTGTTGATAACTAAATTGGTCGCTCCATCTATAACTGTTACATTGTTACTTATTCTATTCGCCACATATATCCTGTTTGTATTTGGATTTACGCAAACCGCAAAAGGAGTATTTCCAACATCAACATTGGTGGTGAAATTCGTCGCTCCATCTATCACCGTTACATTATTATCACCCGCATTTGCCACATATATTCTATTTGTACTGGTGTTCACGCAAATTCCACGAGGATTACTTCCAATACTGACAGAGGTAACATTAGGTATAAGATCAGGAGCCGTTGAGCTTTTACAGTAAAAAAGTAACAATAAGAAAACTACTTTAATAAAGATACCAAAAATACGCATTTTACCCCCTTTTTTAAAATTAGTATAAAACTAAGTTATACAAATTAAAAACTTTTCTTTATATATTAAATAATAGATTTCAACTATTTTGTCAAGCTATAAAGATTTTTTGAACAGACCAACGGACTAACCGGCCAACAGACCAACAAACTAAATTAAAAAACTTCAGAATTATTAGAAATGATATTTTTTAAATCTTTTGCAAACTGTGTTTCTAAAAGTTTATCTGCGTTTCCCAGAGAAGATTCGTACTTTTCATCAAAACCTATCCCACCTAAAAAAGGGACCCCGAGAGATGCCAATTTATTCTCTTTTTCTTTGACTTCTGAAGCCGCCATATTTTCAATAACTCCAACTACTTTTTTCTTTGCTTCCTTACTCATCAGTAGAACTTTTTTCAGCGTTTCTAAAGTCAATTTAGATTGATTACCAACCATAATAAACTCTATGTTTTTGATTACTCTTATAGCATCAAGAGTAGTATCGCCAATACCCGGAGGCATATCGATAATCAGACAATCAAGTTCTCCCCATCTTGTAATTGCGAGAAGCTCAATAATTGCATTAGAATAATCCTCTCCTCTAAAAGGCAAAGGATTTTTTCCCGCGAAATAAACGATAGACATAAATTTGATTTCATTTACCTCAGGCGGAATAATACCCTTTTCTTCTTCCGGAAAAACATCTTCTAAACCTAGGATTATATGGCCGGTCGGACCGCTCAGGTCAAGATCTAAAAGCCCGACCTTTTTCCCCATATCTTTTAGCACTAAAGCAAGCATAGAAGATACTGAACTCTTCCCCACCCCACCCTTACCTCCGGAAATGGCAATTATTTTTTTTACACCAGACAATCTCTCATCGATTACATTGAGCCTCGGATCCATAAAACTTAACTTACCCCCTATATGGCATTACCAGTAAATCTTTCTTTTTTTACAATAAGATATCTCTTCATAATTTAGTTTCCATAAGATATGAAATATCAAAATTTAAAAAGCAAAATGAATAAAAACACACAGAGCCCACCTCTCTCAACCCCGGATTTTTTAACCACAGAGAGCACAGAGTTTTTATTTATTTTTTTCTCTGTGGTCTCAGTGTTTTTTTCTTTTGTAACACAATTATTCCTCTGTGTCCTCAGTGGTAAATGTTTTTTCTTTTTGAACTTTAATTTGTATTTTTTCATTTTGATATTTTATTTTTGAATTATTAAAGGCTTTCCCCTTTAATATATTCAATCCAGACACCCCGTCCCCTCGAAACTTCAAAATCCGGACTTCCGCACCCGGGACACTTTGAATAAACGCGTATTATATCAGGAATAAAATGTACATATTCGGACTGGCTTTCATTTAATTCTTTAACGCCTTCTTTAAAATCCCACTCTCTCCCGCAAATCCTGCATTTGAAAGAAACACCCTCCTCTTCCACAACAAATTTTCCTTCGAGATTTTTCATTTTAGAAATGTCTTTCAATGCGGAATTAAATATATCGAGTTCTATTTGCTGTAATTTTCCTATTTTGACAAGCACTTTATTAACCTTTAAAAGATTTTTTTCTTCTTTATATTTTAGAACGGTATTTACAACCGCTTCAGCCAAAGACCATTCATGCAAAATCCACACTCCTTTTTTATTCTCTAAAATTTATTTGAGTATAAATTAATTTTAAAAGAAAGTCAAGGAGAAGCTCCATACCAAATAATCGGACGCAGATAAAAGCAGGTTAAAAAGTATTTTTTATTTATTAAGACCTAACACAACCCCAAAAGATTTAGACAGGATTAACTAGATTTACAGGATTTTTATTTTTTGTTCTTTAACTGACCAACGTACTAACCGATCAACAGACTAACTGTAAAAATCTCGAAACACACAAATCCTATGTGCGCCATTGTCAAAAAATAGGGCGAACTATACAAAAAATCACCTTGACTCTAATGATTGTTTTCATTATACTGAATATCGGTAAAACTAATAAAACATTAGCTCTGAGCAGAATATATTTTAATATAATATTATAAAAGTTTTTATCTGTAAAATTTAAGGAGGTTGTAGATGAAAAAAAATAATAAAAAGACTTCTAAAAAATCGACAAAAAAATCCAAAAAAATAACTAAGATAAAAATAGACAGAAAAAAGATTTTAGAAAAAGTTAAACAAAAACGGGTTTGGATTCCGACAGTTTCGGTTCTCGGTATAATTCTAATCTTCCTTTTGCTGTACTCACAAAAAAAACCCATTGGAATACGTATAAAAGAAGATACATATGATTATACATATCAACATGAATATGAAGAACCATCAGCTGAAAGCACAACACAATACGTATCATCCGACGAACTCAAAATAATATCTTACGGTCCAAAAGATGAAACTCGCGGACAGGCTCAAATAAAAATAATCTTCAACAATCCTATAATACCTTTAACCACTTTAAGCGATGAGTCGCGAGATTCGATTTTGAGCCATTTTAATCTTGAACCTTCAATTAAAGGAAAATTTAGAATTCTCGGTACTTCTGGCGTTGTTTTCGAGCCGGAACATAGCCTCCCCATGGCTACTCATTATATCGTAAAAGTTAAAAAGGGAATACAAGATATTGCAGGGAATGAACTAAAAGAGGATTTAAGCTGGGAATTCAAAACACCTCTGCCAGAAATAAACATTAATCCATATAATGGTTCAGATCATATCAAATTAGACCAGGAAGTATATATAACAAGTAATACCTCTTTAAATTTGAAATCCTTAAAAAATAAAATAG
>CAZQNI010000155.1:0-4650 GCA_964594255.1 uncultured bacterium
TTTACAGGCAAATATTCTTCATCATCTTCGGTTACAAAACCATCATTATTTGCATCAAGAAGTGAATGAATAACAAGTAAAGCATCTCTAATTCTAGTCGACTCATAAGGGGTATCCCGCGGTGTTTTGATTAAATCAATCTGCATATCTTCAATATCCATGTAATCCACGTCTATATCAAGATAACATTGTATATCTTCAATATCTCCTAGACCGGTAACATTAATTGTCAACCTTCGACTACCAGACCGCCCCCACCACGCATAACTACCTCCGCTATAAGTATACCAGCTTCCTCCGCTTTTTATCATCAAATTCCAGGTCAAATCCACTCTTGGTGTACGCCGAGCCCACCAATTAGTCCAATCCACCTCTAAAACGTATTCGGAACTTGCAGTCTGCCCGTCGAAATCGCCCATCGAACCGGGTCCATCAGGAATTAAAGTTGAGTCATACCATCCGTTTAATTCCTCATCGTTATTACCATTATTATAATCATTTAACCTAACTAAAACTTCATAATTATAGGTCGTCTCATCCATGGACAAAGAACGATCAAGAAGTATCATTACCGAAGAAGGAACGTCGCTTGTAGTAAATAATCTCTCGTCGGTTATGTGAGAGAATACAAAAAGAGGAAAAAGCAATAAAATAAAAAACTTTCTCATTTTTCACCTCCTTTTGCCTCAATCATTTCCTTTCTGATCTCCTTATAAATTTCATCAACGGGAGATAAAACAAGAAGCACAGGAATTACTATCAGTTTTCTGTCCTTTTCAATCAATAAAAATGAGTAGTAAACCTTCCTTGGGTACTCAATATCTTGGTCTTCTTCAATTTGAGGAACATCCATTGAATTCTCCGAAGCGGAAACACCGCCGGGCAACAACCGCTTGCGTAACACTTCCAGGGAAGGAGTCCGGGAATAAATCCCTCCAATATTTTCCGCCAATTCTCTTTTCAGCTCATTCCATTTTCTCTCCAGCTCACCGGATTCATAAAAGGTAGAATATCTATCATACTTTTCTATTTCAATGTAATTTTCCATCAACTTCAACCCTTCCGGAGCCTCCAATATTGTATAACCTTTAGGCACAAGAACCATACAACCGCCTTTAAAAATATCAGCATCCAACTTTACAAAAGATTTTCTTAATCTATTTTTTTCAAATCTTTCTACAACAGAGGACTCCAATATCTCCTTTGAAACATTCTTTCCTTCAACAGGATACCATTCAAAAGTCCCCAAAAAAGTTAAAATTAAAATAAACATATTAAGCCTCCTAATAATAATTAATACATAGTATGGCCAAAACTACCTCCTCCTCCCTCTCCTCCCCCTCCCGTAGGTATACTAAATGCGCTGGCATTCTGGATTCTTCGATAAGCGAGAATCTGTTCATTGGCACCTTTCTCTATAACTCCTCTTGTGCGGTAGTAAAATATAGCGCCATCCTGCGTAAAAATCGGATTTACCAGTGTATCTAATAAACCTTCCTCTGAAGCAGCGGTTTCAGTCGGACGATATACAATAAGAGAGTGACTTATTTCAAAATCTATAAAATGCGGCGGCGCCAAACATCCAATTATTGAAGAATCCATGGATAGGAAAAGAGGAACCGCATAAACCGTATCCGTATTGTGTTTCTCATAAAACACTCTATTTTCATCTTCGTCAAGGAAAACTGAATCCAGCGTATGCAGATCTTTATACTCAGGCAGAAAAGAAATAACATAATCAGCGGGAGCTTCAGCAGCCCTTAAAGTTGTATACCTCTTTTTCAGATTTATGGTTGAAGTTATATCACTATAAGTCATTAAGGCAGTAGCAGCCACAACGACAGTCAATATGGTAACTACCCACAGTACAACAACCATCGAAATACCTTTCTTGCCATTTTTTTTCTTCATAATATTTCCTCCTATTCCAACGTCGGTCCTCTTACATTTCTGATTTGAACAGTTTCACGGTAAGTTATTTCTTTCTTTCCATCAGGATAAATAAACCGAATGGTATAATCGATTAAATTTATTGGATAACATCCCGGATCATTTCCCGGCGTTGTCGGTTCTAACATCACCCAAAATCCATCTTCATCAACCTCTGTTACAGATTCAGCAGGATTAATAGTATCTCCATTAACATCTATATAAGTAAAACCAAGAGAATCGAGCAAATCTGCAGCCCTATCGCCATCTATATAAAGGACATCTCCTATTTTTTCTATAGAATGTATATCTTTCGGATTATCTACCTCACCCTCTGAATCCCCGAAAATATCATGAGTATAAAAAATTGAACTGCTATTTCCTTCAATTATTCCGAATTGGTCGTCAGGGGAAAGAGGTCTCCGACAAAAACCTATATGTCTGAGCTCATTTACAATATACTCGCTCGCCCTTCTGGCTTTGATGTTTGCCCGGGAAAACTCTTGCTGATCTCTTAATCCGGTCTGCTGCAGTATAAATTGCTGATAAACAAAAACAGAGATAATACCCATAAAAGCCATAACTACCAACAATTCGACTAAAGTAAAACCTTTCTTTTTCATTTTTTCTCCTAAATTTAACGGTGATGACTAAAGACTGTTTGCATTCTTATAGAATCAGCTTCAGATACATTTTCGCTTTTGATTGTCGCCCATATACGGGAACCTGAGTGATAAGTTTTCGCCAAATTTTTATTATCAACTCCGCCAGTTTTAGTTATATCGAATTCGAAGGAATCTATAATTATATCACTATTAAATAAAATTCCGCTTATAGTATCTGTAACTGTAAAAACTACATCCCCTTCGTTATATGTTTGCCATATCGAATCAAAAACGAGCTTATCAAAATGAAGTTCTGGAGTATACATTCTCTGCATCAAAATACCTTTAAATTCTTCGTAAGCTTTTTCAGCTACAACCTCTAACCTTGCACTCTTTTCTGAATCAATAATCCTTTTGCTATTGCTTGCGTAAAAAAGAGCAATTGAAGCACTCGCAATCCCAAAAAAAATAAGAGCAACTATTAACTCTATAAGAGAAAAACCTTTCTTTCTTTTCATTGTAGCCTAGCCTCCATTACCCCAAGCGGGGAAACATAAAAATATATCGACTTTCCCGCTGAAGAATCTATTACACTAAAATCCCTAATACCATCTAAATCTCTGACAAATCCATCAACATGTACGTATAAACGGATAATATTTTCATCACCAAGAAAATTTAAATCCAGCCCTTCACACAAAACCAAAGAATTCATTTTCGATGTGTTAGAACTAATATACTTCAAGCTTTCATTTACCCTATCCAACTGAAAGGTATATCCGTAACCTTCGGTTACGGCCCCCCTATTCACACCTTCATAAAAACCCCTTACTTGGTTCATAGTTTTTTCCAATTGACTTCTTTTAAATAGACTCCTATAAGCAAAGACTGCTGTTCCAGCAAGCAATCCCATTACACTAATAACAACTATTAACTCAATAATATTAAAACCCTTATTATTCATTTTTCCTCCTCTTTTTCAATATACAAATTTTATTCCTCAAATTAAGACTTTTATTAACAAGAACTTAAGTTTTAAAACCATGTAATCGTCTTCGGATGTATGTAATTCGTTTCATACCCTCAAGAAAATTAAATATCAAAATATAAAAAGCAAAATGAATAAAAACACACAGAGCCCACCTCTCTCAACCCCGGATTTTTTTAACCACAGAGAGCACAGAGTTTTTATTTGTTTTTTTCTCTGTGTTCTCTGTGTTTTTTTCTTTTGTAACACAATTATTCCTCTGTGTCTTCAGTGGTCAATGTTTTTTCTTTTTGAACTTCGATTTGTAATTTTCCATTTTGATATTTGATTTTAGCGGTTTTGCCGCTCTGTGAATTTTGTGTGTTTCGTGATTAAATCAGTTTGTATCCTGTGAAAAGTTTTCTTTATCCTTAGCTCCTCTTTCAGAGGCAAACTCAACTCTGTTTCCGCCTTTTTCTTTCGCGAGATAACAGGCATCATCCGCGTAGCGGACCAACGCCACAAGATCTTGTCCGTCATAAGGAAAAACCCCTATTCCAATCGAAATTGTTAAACCCTTCAGCAACTCATTTTCTCTTACGCTTCTAAGCATATGATTAGCAATTTCTTTAGCTCTATCAATATTCGTTTTTGGTAAAAGGGAAATAAATTCATCGCCACCGTACCTTCCCAATAAATCGCCCTCTTGAAGAGTTTCTTTTATAGTAAGAACAAAAGATATCAGACCTTCATCTCCCCTCTGATGTCCGTATCTATCATTATATTCTTTAAAATTATCAAGATCCAGAAAGAGAATAGCGAACTCTTCATCGTTTAACTTAGCTTCAGTAATTTGTTCCGTCAACTTTTCTTCCATCATTCTTCTGTTAATTGCACCGGTAAGAGGATCTTCCGTAGAGAGTCTTCTGGTTTCCTCAAAAAGCCGTGAACGCTCAATTGCCATCGCGATCTGAGCACCTAGGGCAACCAATAAATTTCTTACAGATTTCGGGAAATCATCTCTGCGAAGACTCTCAATATCCAGAACTCCAATAATTTTATCCTGAATCTTCAGGGGTATTGAAAACTCGGATTTCTTTTTAAACTCCTTTGGTCCGTGGAAAGGTACCATAGAAACATCGGCAGCAT
>CAZQNI010000156.1:0-4623 GCA_964594255.1 uncultured bacterium
TAGAGGCGGTACCTCTTGTCTCAGACGTAACTCAATATCTCAACTTACAGGCTGGGATAGATGGTTGGAGTGTAAGGGGTGGTGGTATAAATCAGACTAAACTGATGGCTGACGGTTTATTACTTGTCGACCAGAGGGCAAATGAGCCTATCTTGATGCCTAACCTCAGCGAAATAAAAGAGGTTAATTTGATAAAAGGAGGGTTTGAAGCCGAATATTCAAACGTTCGTTCAGGAGTTATAAATGTGATTACCAGAGAGGGTTCTCCGGACAGGTATGAAGGTTCGTTTGAGTACAGATTTACTCCGGGATATCAAAAACATAGTGGTCAATCTATTTTCGACCCGGACAATTATCACAATTATCCATTTTTAACGCAGGATGACAGTGTATGCTGGTTGGGTACCAGACAATGGAGGAGTGGTGATACGACCGACCCTGATTATACCATCGAGGATTACATTGAAGATACGATTAAGTTTGAAACCTATCCGCAATTCAATGGATGGATAAGTGAAGTAAGGGGCGATACAACAATAATATCATATGAAGAGCGTCGTAATTTATTCTTATGGAGGCGTCGTATTATAACTGAAGGAAATTCTTCTTTGCCCAGTTGGGATGAACTTCTGCCGGATTCAGCATATGCTCCGATTTATGGGGGAGAAGGCGACACTACATTGATAGGATATGAAAAGTTTGCCTGGGAACCAAGAGAGGGCGAAGAATGGCCCGGTAAATACGGCGATAAGCCGGATTGGACCCTGGACGCGGGCTTTGGAGGTTCTATTCCCATTATTGGAGCTTCTCTTGGTGATATGAGCTTTTATGTCTCGCACAGAGACCATAATGAGGCGTTTGCGATTCCTGATAGCAGGGATTATTACAGGGAACGCATGACGAGTTTAAAACTTACTTCACGTTTTGGTGATATGAAGTTAAATCTAAGAGGCGCATACTCGATTATTAATTCCCTTTCCCCATACGCCTGGGGAGATCGAGAGGGTCAAACTGATTTTCGCGTCGGAAATAACGGACAGGTATACTTAAGAAATGGTATAGATATAATCGAACCCATTGGGGAGTATGATGGAAGATGGCACGGTAGTGATAAGTTGGACAACGGAAATCTTTACAGAGCAAATGCGTTAACCCCGATAGATGTGATTTCTAAAATGTTAGGTCTGACGATGCAGCATGTCTTAAGTGAGAATACTTTTTATGACGTTAGGTTAACCTATATACGCAGGGATAATGATGCCCAATTTTATTATGATGTGCCTGATCGTATAGGTGGAGATACAGTGGTAAGATGGTTTGGAGATATGGTGACAGGTGGTGGGGAGTATGAAGTTGATAATATACCGTATGGACATGCTGATTTTGAAGAGGAAGACGACGATATTCAAGATGCCGGTGGCGAACAATATGGATATATACATCACCTCGGTACCTGGAATACTTCATGGTCCCAGACCTATAACGCGAGTTTTGATATGACTTCACAGTTGAACAAATATAATCAGTTAAAATTCGGTCTTTCGGTTCAGTACGATAAACTTAATGAATACTGGATCGCAAATGACGGCTGGGCCAATCCGCCTGATACCATACCTGTAACTGAATTTGAAGGTCAGCAGTATTCCTATAATACATATGAAGCATCGCCGATTCTTGCGGGTGCTTATATTCAGGACAAGATTGAATTTGAAGGAATGTTCGCTAACTTTGGTTTACGTTTTGATTACTCGGATCCTAATACCGAGTGGCCGCTGGAAGACGATTATTCTGTATTTTACTCAAGTCGTCAGAAAGACTCTTTGTTTTCCCAGGCTCCTATGCAAGATGTGGATCCGCTCCTTCAGTTGAGCCCCCGTTTAGGAATTTCATTTCCTGTACTGGAGAGAAGCAAGTTGTTCTTCAATTACGGGCATTTTTACTCTCTGCCGCCCAACGCATATAGGTATAGAATTACCTGGGGTGAATATAAAGATCCTATTCTTTTCTTAGGAAATCCTTCACTGAATATGGAAAGGACAATTTCTTATGAAGTGGGTTTCGAAAGCAGTATAGCCAGTACTTACCTGGCAAGGATCTCCGGTTATTATAAGGATACCGATAATGAATATGCCCGGGTGGGATACGAAAGTTATTACGGGAATGTTGATTATATAACGTTTGAAAACAATGGATATGGTGATACGAGGGGTTTTGAATTTGAGTTTAAAAAAGCTCAAGGAAGATTCTTTACGGGTTGGGTTAACTATGATTACAGGGTAACAACTTCAGGACAAGTTGGAAGAACGCAAAATTATGAGGAATTACGAAGGCAGCAAAATGAAGGACGAGTAGAGCCTGAAGAAGATGATCCGCTTCCGCGGCCTGTTTTTAGAGCTAATCTTACGTTAATGGCGCCTCAGGATTGGGGAGTATTTTTAGGAGGTTATAGTCTTTCATTTATGTACAGCTGGAGGGCAGGCTGGTATGATACCTTTTTAGGCGGTCTCCCTTCTGATCTGTGGGAAAACGAGTTACGAAACAATATCCGGTGGCAGGATGATCGTTTTGTGGATATAAGTCTGAGAAAGAGTTTTGTAGTTGTAGGAGCTCCGGTTACTTTGTTCTTTGATATGCATAATGTTTTTGATTGGGGAACTTTATCTACTCGGGGCTTCAGCAGCTCAATTGATCAAAACCAGTATTTAGCTTCACTCCATCTTGAGATGTATAATGAATATCCGTGGGTTGACGAACCGTATGTTACCGGTCCTGCGGAAGGAGAAGAACCGGATCACATCGGAGATTTACGAAGTGAAGATAAACCACATATAAACAATCCGGATAAAGAATACCTTTGGCACCTCAACCCGAGATACATGCAGGTTGGAATAAGGTTCTCTTTTTAGTAGAGGAAAAGGAGGTTATTGAAAATGAGACATAAGAAATTATTAATATTACTGCTGGTTTTATTTTCCGTGAACGCAGCCCGTGCTCAGCTTTTCAAGATAGTGGATGTGGGAAAAATGGAAGCCCGGATATATGATCACGGTTGCCAGAGTGAAGATGTTAGAGACCATGGTATGGTTACCTATTATAGAGGAAGTATGGTTACCATGGGTGAGATTTCCAATATGTGGCCGGGAGGGCTTCTTAAGAATGCCGGAATGTTTTTTGGTGCTCGAAACTGGACAGATACCACCGGGTATACCTGGGATGCTTATATTACCGGACACGCAGCTCGTAAACGTGGCGATGAAACTTATCAATATGCATTAACGGATGAAGACGGTTATTATATACGAAAGTATATGAGATATCCCATTCCACAAATAATTGTGGATGGAGTGCATTTAGAAGGTCCAATGATGTCCGGAGACGAGGTGGCACCCGAGAAAATATGGGGAACTGCAGATATGATGATCGAGTCCAACATAAGACTGTCTATAGGTGTGGATGTCAAACAGAGAGTATTAGCCTGGAGCCAGCCTGGCCATGATGATTATATTATATGGGATTGGACATTTGTAAATACGGGTAATGCGGATATAGATCCGGAAATAGAACTTCCGGGGCAGACATTAGAGGATGTTTATATTACAAGGGTTATCGAGGCTTTGATAAATGGTACCACGGCAAATAAAGTATTCCCTACCTGGGCAGGAACAACAGAAGATCATGACACGAGACTTTCCTATCCTCAAGATGATGACTCCCTCCGGATTGATTATGTTACTCCTCTTAGGGCAGCAGACGCTGGTTATGATAGTTATGGTAAAAAACCAAATGCAGAGATGACTCTTCTGGACGGGGCACGTTTTGGAGGTACGGCGGTTTTATTCGCTCCTAAAGCATGCAATGTTCCTCAGAGTTATCCCATTTCGAATATTGCCGCGAGTAATGACCCGGCTCAGCCATCGATGCATACAAGTCTGCTGGCGGAGCCCAGCTGGATTATATGGGATTTTCCCGGACTGGACAGCGCGGATTACTATAGTGCTTATCAAAGAATGGCGATGGGAGGATTTGGTATTCTTGACTCTTCAGATCTGTTCTTTCAAGATGTTTATTATATGGATAGTGTATACGATGTTTACGATACTACCGCCTCAGGAGTAAAAACTCATTATGAACAGCCTCTGGATAGGTGGGGGGAGCTGGAGTCAAAGGGATTGGAATATGTCTATGCCGGAGATATAGGGTATATGAGGTTTGATCAGCAGTGTCATTTTTCCGTAGGACCTTACCAGATGGAATTCGGGGATACCCTGAGGTATGTATATGCTTATGTAGGCGGAGCCATAAGCAGGAAGACTTCATACCTTCTCGGGGAAGCGTGGGATAATGGAAATGCAGCTTCTTACAGCTGGCTGGCAGGTTTGGATTCAGCTCAAATGGTAGAAGAGTTGAAGAAAAGAGATCCGATATTCAATGTATATTCAACTACCTTATCACCTGTACCTACTGTTAACGATATAGCTAAGGACCTGATGGTGGCGACAGGCAAGGATTCCCTTTTCAACAATGGTATGAACGCACAGAGAAACTTTAATATGAATTATGATATACCCGCTTCTCCTGCACCTCCTTCCGTTTTTGAGGTTACTTCCATGCCCGATATGATAA
>CAZQNI010000157.1:0-4586 GCA_964594255.1 uncultured bacterium
GAATGCCGCATCGAACCACAAGCTCTCCCGGTTTTGATGCAACATATTTGGAGAGTGCAGCCGAATCCAGTGTAATCGGAAACCCGTCAAATTTCTGATGGGCTGCATTGTGGTTGAAATAGAATTCTCCCAAATCTCCGTCGGCGAGCATTTCACCCCAGATTATATTAAAGCTATCAGAGAAATGTACGGGTTCGTGAATCCCGGCATTCGTGTAAACAATTTCTCCAACCCTTATACTGACAACTCCTCTTTTTGAGCTCAATCCAACACCCCAGTAATCGAGTGTGAGTGCGGAATCCGGGAAAAATGCGTTTCCTCCCGCGAAACTTGCAGTGGAAGTAACACCAACTTCCCTGAAAGGAGGTTTTATGTTAGAAGGATACGGAATTGCAAACTGCCCCCTTAAATCAGTATTGAAAGAAGAATTGCCCGCAAACCAGAATTTCATAAAAGTGGAATCAGCTTCATCATGAGTAAAAGTAGTATTAAAAGAGCTATCCGCCAGATATCCTGTTTTACTTGTAATCCCTAATTTCGCGTTTATGTCAGGAGTTCTGCCGTCGGAAGACAAATATCCTCTCATTCCCTGCATCTCAAGGTTAAACCATCCTCCTCCGTGAATTTTATCGTTAGGATTACCCAGGTTTCTGAACCTTAACGGATCTCTTGAATCGCCCGAGTAAACTACCAATAAGTCGGAGGTCATATCTATAACAGGAACTACCAGACCTATTAAAGTGTCAGTTCCTAAAACTTTAAAAGTATCGCTATCTGCAACTGTATGGAAAGCATATGGATTGGCGGGAAGTTTGAAATACGTATTTTTTACAGTCAATCCAAAACCGCCCCATCTCATTTCTCTGTCTATTTTAACAGCGGCAAAAAGGTCAAGAAGGGAATCAACAACAAGTGAATCGTAAAGAGCTGTAATAGGCTTTCCTGTTGCATCCGTAACACCGTTACTGTCGGAAGGAAGTACTATATCTCCGTTTACGAATTTTCCGTTCTTTACTTTACACTTCTCGATTTCGAGTTCTCCCCCAGTCAAATTGACCTCAAAACCCATAGGAATCAAAGACCAGAACTTCCAGGGCGATGCGAGTTCAAAAGTAGCGCTGAAGCCATCGGACTTCAACACACCATTGTTAAAAGTGTATTTGCCGTAAAGGTAACCTGTATTACAGGTATCCATACCGGGCTGTTCTATAGTTTCACCTCTATTCATTTTTATTTCTACTTTGCTGGGAGTAATCGTTCTGCTGAGATCAATTAATACTTCTTTTTTAGATTGAATTATTATACCGGTTTCCCCCAGTCGGTAAGGACCTCTATCTGCTACTGTGAGTTCTTTATGAATATCCGGAAGAGGTGAGAGTCTGGAAATAAAAGGCCCGAGTTCGGCTGGTTCGCAGCCTGTTGTATCATAGAGGCATCTAAGTTCGACTCCAACATACCCATGCGCCGAGTCTGGCCACATGTGTATATCATGCACTAAAACGTGATAACCTTCAACCGGGACCAGTACGGGAGTAGAAAAACTTTCCTGGATTTCTCCGGAAAGGACATATGCCGTGTCTTCACCGGTTGTCCAATTCACCTGTAAGTTTTCGAAATCGACATCAAATTTGATTTCCACATAAACAAATATCGGACCGCCTAAATGGGGTGGAGGGGTTTTCTTTAGGAAATAAGATTCCCCGCTTCCCGAAAGAGAATCAACCGAAGATGAAGTATACGATATATTCTTTATTACAAAATCACCTATTTTTATATAAGAAGGAGTTAGAAAAGGTTTAAGTCCTTCAATTATTCCAGGCTTAAGTTCCCATATTTCACTCATACCCCTGTTCGTGCCGAGAGGAAAACCTCCCTCATAAAAAGACTGAACCTGCCAGGCGTACTGTTTCTCGGGATCTAAATCTTTTGCTTTCAGAGGATACTGGAAAGTTGTCCTGCTTATCCTGTCTTCTTCATACCAGGGAGGATTGGATCTCATTGCCTCTTCTTTTGTCTGCCCTTTGTAGACCTCGACGATTTTGAATTTGTAAAAAACTCTTTCGCCGGCCGGTAAGGGAGCGGGTTTGGTCCAGGTGAAAACAGGACGTTTAACTTCCTTACCCTTGCCTGCCTTTGGAGAGATAAGTCGTGGAGGTCCGGCAGGACGAACCTCTATGTGTATACATTGTTTCACAAGTTCTTGCCCTGTTGAGGCATCCATTAAAGACAGACAGGCATCATAACTGCCTGCCGGCACAGTTCCCGTTCTGATGATGAACTCTTTGTTTCCCTCCGCGTACCATTCATCTCTTATGTCTCTTATATCTCTTGAGGTTATTCGTTTCTTTCCCGGAGGGGATTCGAACTCGTTTGAGTTAGCTCTAAACAGCGAACCTTTTCTGGCTTCCGTGATTTCTCCATGGAAATAAACGATGCGCGCCTGACCCGAATTATTGGTTACATCGACTTTCCAGAGGTCTTCTACTCTTAGTTGATTTGGCGGTGGTGGGTAAATTCGTAAAGTAAACTGAGCTTGGGTTGGGAGGCTTAGAACAATAAAAAACAAAATAGAAATAACGATTTTATACCCCTTCATAATTCCTCCTTATTTGAAATTATAAAATTAAATATTTCCTATAAAATCTTTAAAGTGCAATCTTATACATACTACTTATTTTTATACCTTTTGTCAAGAATAAAAATTGTGAATTTTCTTTCTTGACAATGTCTTGTAAATTCGTAAAATAGTAATTAAGGAGGTACGAAATGAAAAAGCTGTTTTTTATCGTATTTGTACTCTTATTTAGTCTTGTTTTACCCGCACAGAAAATGTTGTTACAGGTTCCCTATCACTGCCAGGGAAATATGCATAACCTGGCTCTTCTTCCACCGGATCCCGGATATCCACCTCCGCCCAATAACTGGTGTACAGTGGCTTGCCTTCATATGCTTTTCGATTATTACGACCATATGGGCAACAACACGACTCCATTGCCCGGACCACAAATTGCTTCCGTTGCCAATACAGATGACGTAGCCGGTCTTTACGGAGGTCACCCGGGGACTGCTGCGAGAGATGCCCGAAGAGCAGCCCATTTCAGTATGATAAGTAATTCCGCAGACGGAGCTGTTGGAGGCGGGTACAGCTGGAGGAAAGTAGGATATTCGGCAGTTGACAGCACGAATGGTAAAGATTTTCTTCTGCAAGGTACAAACGGCATGGTAGGATGGATGGAGGTATTAAATGAAGGATATCCTGTTATATTCAACGGATATTTCCCCTGGACCTTAGGACCGCCGGATGGGGCGGAACCTTACCCGCCGCCGGATGAGGAAACCGTAATCGGACACTCGATTTTACTTGTAGGGTATGATATGACAAACAATCTGCTTTATTTCCACGACCCCTATTATGGACCTTACGTCAGTTATCATATAGACTCATTACGGCAAAAATGGTATTCTGGGAATTACATCTTTGCTGCACCATGGGAAGTAAAAATAAATGCGCCTGATACGGTTATGAAAGATACTTCGTTTATCGTCTCGGCTTCGGTAAGATATACCGCTCCCACAGTAGAATATGTCCAGCCGGGTGGACCGGCTTTCGGACAGGAATTCCCTGTACTTGATGACCCTGTTGCTGTTTTATATGAAGATTCGTGTTCGCTTCCCCTGGTAATTAACAATCCGGTAGATACGCTTTATCTAATAGATAAAACTCAATCATCTTACGCGTGTTACTGGACCGTAACGCCAAGCACCTCCGGAGTTTTTGGAGGTTTCAGGGTGAAAGCCGCGGGATTATTACAGCCGACGAACTCTTATTCCTATCCGACATATCAGGATACCATAGGAGGTCTTATAACCGGAGATTGCGCCTTTGCTAAAGAGGGGGGATCAGCAGTGGGCTTTGAGGAAGTTAACGATTACCGTACCAGGCTCTATCCTAATCCTTTTGTTGAATCCAATTCAATAAATCTCAGCCTACCGAAAGCGGGAAATGTAAAAATAAGCATATTCGATGAGCTTGGAAGAGAAGTAAAAGTTCTTGCAGATAAAGAATTAGGGAGAGGTCAACACTCAATATCCTGGGATGGAACAGACAAAAAAGGTAAGCCTATGCCCGCAGGCAAGTACTTCTATAATATTCAAATTGACGGTAAAAAACTTCCGGGGGAAAAGGCTATATTGTTGAAATAAAAATCCTTCGGATTTTAGTTAAATAGTTTAATAGGAAAATAGTCAAATAGAAAAAATAAAAATATTCATGTGATTTGTTGTTGAACTAAGATTTTAGCTTTTCGCCTTTGGCTGTTAGCTTAAAAACAAAAGAAGAAACTTCGTGTTCTTTGCGTACTTTGTGGTTCGATTTCTTTTTCATTAGTAATAATCTTGTGTAATCTCGTGGTTAATAACTTGACAGACTAAACGAGAGACGTATTATTCAAATATGAAGATACTGAATTTTTTGATTATAGCATCCCTTGGGGTGCTTATAATCAGATCCCTTATAGTTACAGTAAAAGACATGGAAGGGAGAAAAAAGATGGTAATGAACGGGATAATTATTCTCTTTCTATCCG
>CAZQNI010000158.1:0-4580 GCA_964594255.1 uncultured bacterium
AGAGTTTTCGCGTATTTGGGATCGAGAGCATGTTCTACGTCTATAAAAGCAACCGTTCCGCCTCTTTTTTGCGATTCAGCGGCAATATGGAGAGCGAGAGTGGTTTTTCCCGAAGCTTCCTTTCCGTATATTTCTATGGCTCTGCCTCTTGGAATTCCTCCTATTCCGAGTGCAGCATCCAGGGAAAGAGAACCGGTAGGTATTACGGGTACCTCTATTGTTTTTTTTGTACCCAATTTCATCAATGCTCCGTCTCCGTATTGTTTGTTTATTTTGCTTATTACTGAATCGATAGCTTTTTCTTTATCTTTATTTTTATCCATAATTATTACCTCCTGAGAAAAAGTATTATAAGCGATATTGAAAGAAATATAAGAAACAGTTTAAACATTAAACTCAATTTGATTTTTGTTCTTCCCCTTGCCCATATCCAAATTGTTTCGTAGGACCCAAGTATGCCCGCAAGACTACCCGCCGCAACCGAGTATAAGATAATGGATTTGTCATAATTTAATAATGGGAGTATAAAAGAAAGTAGGTTTGACGAAAAACCCGCTGAGCCTATACTCCCCGCAGAGTATATTATCCAGGGGGAAAGCTTGATACCTGGTAGGGGCAAGAAGTAAAGTATATAGAAAACAACAAAACAGACTCCTACAGGTATAAAAAGCCACCAGTTGACCGCTTTTAAGGGTTCTGTTCCCATAAAAGTAATGCAAAATACTCCGCCTAAGATGATTAATCCAATCAAGTTTAGATTGTAGTGTTTCCCTACATTGAAATATCCAAAAACAAAGAACAAGAGAATTATTGAGAAAGCGAGTTCCGTTTTTTTCCATTCTAAAGTGCTGTTTGTTTCTTTTATTACATTTTCTTCGCAGATAAAATAAGTTACAGCAAGTAATGTAAAAAGACTTGCTATCCAAAGGGGCAGCATTATTGAGATAAAAGCAGGAAAGCTAATAGTGGGTGTTCCTTTTCCCAGGGCAATGGAAATAAAAATGTTTCTGAGGTTTCCAAAAGGAGTAATTATGCTTCCCATTACAGCTGAAGCAACCAATAGTGTTAGTGTTTTTTCTTTTTCCTTAAAACGCAGAATCCAATTTTCGAAACAAGAAATAAGAACGAAGGAAAGAAAAAAGGGTGCCAGAATATGTGATAAAGCGACTAACTTCATTGTTGCTGTCTTTTCGTTTGTCCCTTTTAGAATTTTTTCGCCTATAAAATCGATTATTTTAGATCTTTTAATTGAAGCCGCCATAAAAGCAAGTATAAGAGTTACAAAAAGATATGCTATTGGCGGATGAATGTTCAAAGTTCGCCTCCGAGAGGGATTTCCGAGAGGATTTTATATATGGGTCCTTTTGGAGTCAGCGTGCTTTTGAAAAGAGCAACTTCATTTACAGGGAAAGAATCAAATGAGAATTCGATTGGGTCAGGTAAGCTATACTTCCCTTTTTTAACCCTGGCAAATGTTATATGCGGAGTGAATTTTCGCTGCTCTTTTTCAAATCCTAGATCAGATACCTTGTTTTCGATAGTTGAAAATAATCCAATTAGTTTATCCCTGCCTTCTTCTATTCCAACCCAGAGGATTTTTGCCTTTTTTGAAGATGGAAAAGCACCTATCTTTTTTAGGGAAACGCTAAACGAAGAAAACTCTTCCTCGATTTCTTTCATTTTATCTTCAATAGCTGTTTTTTTATCGGTTTCACCAAAAAACTTTAGGGTAATGTGTAAATTTTCTTTTTTTACCCACTTAACAGAAGATGGGGTTTTTAGTTTGTCATAAAGAGACGAAATCAAAATTTTTGCCTCCACTGGTATAGTGATAGCTGTGAATAACCTTATTTTATCTCCTCCAGTAAGTTTTTTAACATTTCTAAAAGCCGTATCCCAGCCAACTTTCTTATATTGTTTCGATTACCTTCAAGATGCACCATATTAGTAATTATCTTTTGCGGAATGTCAACTCCCAGAGCAACAGATCCCACCGGTTTTTTCTCGTTTCCGCCAGTCGGTCCGGCAATACCTGAAGAGGAAATTCCGACATCGGTTTTTAAAAGGTTCTTTACGCCATAAGCCATTTCTTTCACGGTTTCTTCTGAAACGGTTCCGAATTTCTTTAGAGTCAGAGGAGAAACGGAAAGCAAATCTGTCTTTATTTCGTTAGAGTATGCAATTACTCCTCCGACGAAATAATCAGAGCTGCCGGGAATAGAAGTTAAAAAGGATCCAATCAATCCTCCGGTGCAGGACTCAGCTGTGGATATCGTCCATCCTTTTCTTTGCAATAGAACCCCTATATCCTCAAGTAGTTTTTGGAGATTCTTCTGCATTATAAGGGCTTTATGGAGTGTATAACAAATAAAAATATACTTGCCAATATTCCTGCCATAATATCGTCTAGGACTATTCCGATCTTTGTTTGTTCGACTTTTTTTATCGGAGGAAGTTTGAAAATATCGAATAGTCGAAACAAAAGCAGTCCGATAATCAAAGTCGATACGTCTTTGTTATGAAAAGCAAATGTTACCATTGTACCGATAACTTCATCGAGAGTAAACCAGGAGGGATCACCCGAAATTTCGAGAGACAATAGTATACTCAAGGATAGAATACAGAAAGCTATTATGAAGAAATAGGGAGAAGTCCAATCCAGAAAAAAAAACAGAATTGTTCCGGTAACAATAGATGACAATGTACCTCCGCCTTTGATTTTTCCCAGAAAGAAAGAACTTCCTATAAATTTTTTCCAGAGCGAGGTTTTATTTTTTTTCATTTTTTTTTCTCAGTTTTTTTACAATTTTCTTTTGTTTTTCTGTCAGAAGGTTATCTAATTCAATTTGAAGTACTGTTTTATCCTGTAGGGTTCCAAAGCCGGACAGATAAGGGAGAGAGTATATTTTACTGGATTTTTTATCAGTGTCAAATTCATAAATTCCTTTAACTCCGGAAATTAAAAAAGCACAATAATCAAAAGTGGCAGGTAACAGTAAAACCTTCTTTTTGGGTGCTTCTAATTTCAGTATTTCCCAGAGTTTTATAAGAGGAAACGCATTGTTTCGATATTTAACTAAGCCTCCAATCCATTCCGGACTTTCGGGTATTTTTTTTGTTTTCCCTAATCTGCTTACGGATTTTATCTGGTTAATATTAACTCCGAAAAAAATTTTATCCAGGCAGAATACCAGAATTTTATTCAATGTTTATACTAACGCTTTCCTTTATTTTGTCTATTAATGATATTAAAGTTTGGACTCTTATTTCGGTGTCTTCCATTGAAGCGACCTGTTCTTCTGTCTCTTTTGAGAGACCTAGAGCTGCTTCTACTTGTTTTTCATTTAATGAAGATAATTTTTTTGCCGATTTTTTTATTTCGCCTATGGAATCGGATCCTTCTTTTAATATTCCGGAAATCTGATCAGCCATATTTGTGCTCATACCGATTGATTCTGAAATTTCTTTTAGGTCTTCAGCTGTTTTTTGAATAATTGATTTGCTTTCTTCGAATATAGATATTGATTTTTCTGTGGACTCAACTATTGATTTTACCGCTTCACTCATCCTTTTAATGTTATCCTTTGTTTTTTCCAGATAAGAAGCAGAATCATTTGAGAGTTTTCGGATTTCATCTGCAATCACGCTGAAGCCCTTGCTTTCTTCGCCTTCTTTTCTGGTAGCTTCAATGGATGCGTTAAGTGCCAGAAGGTTGGTATCATCTGATATCTGTTCCATTAGTAAGTTAAATTCTTTAATTTCTTCAAAAGCTGAAGACAGTTCTTCCAAGCTCTTTGATCCTTCCTCAATTTTTCGGACAAAAGTGTTGATTTTATTGACCCCTTCTTCTGATTTTTCTTCTCCTGAGTTTGCGAGATCGATTGATTTTTTGGAAGAATTCACTAGCGTTTTAATCTGCGATTCTATTTCTGAAGAAAGGGAAGAAAGCTCATCGTTGTTTTTCTGTACAGAATTAACAACCGACTGGAATTCCTCTTTGTTTCCAAGGATTTCATGAGCGGAACTGTCAATTTGTTTGGAAGAAGATGAGAGTCTTTTTACGCCGCTTAATATTGCCTCTCCTTGAGTGCGAATTTTATCAGCCGTATCTTTTACTCCTCTGATTAAGGAAATTGTCCTTTCCATTAAAAGGGAAAGACAATCATTTACAAGGGCTATTTCGTCTCCGGAAACAACTGCTGTTTTAGGAAAGGGCAAAGCAGGTTCCTTTAGTAGTTTTTGTATTCTTTCCTGTATAATATCAACAGGTTCTTTAATTGTTTTAATCAGAATCCAGATTATTAAAGAGGGAAAGACAAGGTAAAGTAATCCGAGCCAGGATTTTGTTAAAATATATCCTGTAAACAAGGAGAAAATTATTGCAGGTATACCTAACAATAGAACTTTCTGGGTAATATTTAATCCTGTGAATTTTGTCTCTTCGAGTGTTCTATAATAAGGAGTGAGAAGATTAAACCCTAAGTGATAAATAAGACTCAGCTGAATTAGGCCTACAGGAAGGATGTAAAAGGAAATTTTAAATATGTTTTTAATTGAAGTTAATTCAAATAAAGGGTTTA
>CAZQNI010000159.1:0-4575 GCA_964594255.1 uncultured bacterium
AATTTTCTTTCTTTCGCGATTTCTCTAATACTGTTTTCGATCTTTTCAAGAGAATAACTCGGTAATTTGTGTAATGTTGTTATAATACCGTTTTGAAAAAAATCAGACATACCTCTCCTCCAAAGCTTGTTCTACAGCTTTTTTCCAGGTGAGTGGTCCAAAACCTTCAAAGCTTTTATATTTTTTATTTTTTTTACTTCTAAGTAAAATAGGGTAATCACATTCGTCGAGCATAGGATAATCGTTTGTAGAGTCTCCGACACCTATTGAAAATCCGTTCTTTTTTCTTTTGATAATTTTAACAGCCATGCCTTTCGATGATCCCCGGTATACCTGGTAAAAATTACCCCCCAAAAAGATTGTATAACCAAGCGAATTTAGTTTTTCGAGAAAATTTTGATTTATCGTTGCGGTAAAACGAAAAGGTTCGGAAAAACTTCTATTTTTTGCAAGAGGAATTAAATGACCCGGTAGTCCGGTAAGTTCTTTGATTTTTTTCGCTTTCATCTCAGAAAAAAGCTCTATTTCTACATTCATTTCTTTTGAAATATTTCGTAAATCACGCTTTATTATTTCGGATCTGGTTGCCAATTCTTTTTTTTCTCCGTTGATTACGACAAGTCCTCCGTTTTCCGCAGCATATGGCCCAGAAAAGTCCATTTCCTCGAAAAAAAAGTCGATTTCCGGTGATGTCTTACTTGAAATAACGGATATTGTAATTCCCTTTTCTATTAAATTGTGGGTGAAATCGCGAATAGAAATCGCCGAATATGATGAATCGAGAAGGCAATTATCGAGGTCGGTGAAAATTATCATTCAAGTACTCTTTTGAATATCTTCTCTTCGTTTTTTAGATAACTTTTTGGGTCAAATAGATCTTTCAATTCTTCTTTGTTTATATATTTTTTAACTCTTTTATCATTTTCTATTTTTTCTTTGAAATTACCACCTTTTTGCCAGACTTCCATCGCGTGTTCCTGTACGATATTGTATGCTTCTTCTCTTTTTACTCCTTTGTCGAGTAGTCTTATAAGAACCTTTTGTGAAAATACAAGACCATTTGTGAGCCAGATATTCTTTTCTATGTTGTCTCTATATATATTTATGTCTTTAATAATAAAAGCGAGCTTTCTGAGCATATATACAGTAAGCGTTATAGCGTCAGGAAAATAAATTCTTTCCGTAGAGGAGTGTGAAATGTCTCTCTCATTCCATAAAATTATATTTTCAATAGCTGTTATTAAGTATGATCGCAGTAGGCGGCTCATTCCAGAGAGACGCTCACAGAGTATGGGGTTTCTCTTGTGCGGCATTGCTGACGAACCTTTTTGTCCGGACTTAAATGGCTCTTCTAATTCCCTTATTTCTGTTCTCTGGAGATGTCTTATTTCGTATGCTACATGTTCAATTGTCGAACCTATTGTAGCTATTGCGAATATATATTCGGCATATCTGTCGCGTGGTACTATCTGCGTTGAAATTGGTTCGGGTTTTAAATTTAATTTTTTCAGAGCAAGTTCTTCTACCTCAGGGTCAAGATGAGCGAAATTTCCCATTGCTCCGGAAATTTTTCCGTATTCTGCTTTTTTTGAAGCAGTGTTGAATCGCTCAATTGCTCTTTTCATTTCCGAGTACCATGAGAGAAATTTAAGCCCAAGAGATGTTGGTTCTCCGTGGATGCCGTGTGTTCTTCCCATGATTGGAATTCCTTTACATTCGAGAGCTTTTTCCTTTAGTATTTCAAGAATATTTTTCAAGTCTTTTTTTATAACGGAAGAACATTCTTTAATTTGGAGAGCGAAAGAAGTATCGACAATATCTGATGATGTGAGACCCTGATGGAAAAAACGAACCGCGTCACCTCCTTTTTCTCCGACAGCGGTGATAAATGATACTACGTCGTGTCTGGTTTTCTTTTCGATTTCTTTTATTCTTTCTGCAGAGACTTCAATTCCCTCTAAAGATTTGGCTGTCCCGATTGGAATTTGCCCAAGTTTTTCACGGGCGGAAAGAACGGCAAGCTCTACTTCAAACCATTTTTTAAATTTATTGTCATCCGACCATATTTTGTCGATTTCCTCAACACTATATCTTGGGATCATTAAACCCTCCTTAATATTTATGTTGATTTCTTCGCTTTTAGATTATAAAAGTATATTTTATAATGTCAAGGTCGCCTACATATAAAATTAAATATTAAAAATTAAAAAGCAAAATGACATATTAAAATGCAAAAAGAATTCCTTACTTCTAAAGAGAGTATCTTTTTTTTCTATTTTTGAACTTTGATTTGTAATTTTACACTTTGATATTTGATTTTTGCATTCCGGCGGATTTGCTGTTCTGAATCTCCGGAATAAATCTTAAAATATTATCTTACCAATATAACTTTTCGTGATTCAGTAAATTTATTATTGTTTGCTTCCATTTTCAAGAAGTACACGCCTGCCGGTTTATCAGTCATGCCTATTTTTATAGAGTAAAAGCCCGGAGTGTGTTCTTCTGAAATCTCTTTTATTTTTGTTCCCTTTATATCGTAAATCTCAAATCTAACATCGGTTTTTTCAGGTAATCCATATTTAACTTCAAGCTGATTGCCGACTGTTATTGTTTTTACAACCATAGAATAAACCCTGGGGGTTTGAGAAGTGGGTACACCTGAAGCTGGGGAGATCGTGAATATGGCATCACTTGTATCAGATGGGCTTCCGGTTGTGTCGGTAATTCTTACAAGACAGCTGCTATCGGAAGGTGTATCAGGTATTAGCCAGGGATAAGCACCAGTGTCGGGCATGCTTGCAATCACATCCGACCAGGTCGTAGCGCTGTCTATAGAATACTCGATTTTAACACCTCTGCTGGTAGCAAATGAAGTCCAGGTAATGTTATAGGTACTGTCTATAATCCATTTTTCCCCGCCGTTTGGGCTTGTGACCGTTATATTTGGTATGGGATGAGATATTTCAAATGTTGCATTACTTGTGTCCGAGGGACTTCCAATCGTGTCTGTAATTCTGACAAGACAAGTATCCGAGGGCGTATCAGGTACTGTCCAGGGATAAACGCCAGTGTCGGGTATACTTGCTATCACATCCGACCAGCTTGAACCATTGTCTGTGGAATACTCGATTTGAACGCCTCCGCTTGTACCGCTTGAAGTCCATGTGATGTTGTTGGTGCTGTCTATATACCAGTTTTCTCCGCCGTCGGGAGAAGTTACCGTAATACCAATATCGGGCATAACAACTTTTCCGTGGCCATACACATTGTCTTTTCCGGTGGGCAACAAATCAACAGTACAATTATTATATAAATATTCTCGTGTGTTAGTGTCGCTGTATGAAGGGAATCTTGATTTAATTAAGGCGCAAACTCCGGCTGTGTGGGGTGATGATAGGGAAGTACCATACCAGTATCCTGCCCCTTGATTTCTATAAGTAAAAGAACTACAGCCATCAGGTGCCGCAACATCCGGTTTTATTCTGCCGTCATTTGTAGGTCCCCGGGAACTAAAAGTTTCTATGATTTCGGGAGGATCGTAATAGATTCGATTAATAGCGCCGACAGTTACAACATCAGTAACTGTTCCGGGGTCAGGCAGGCTGCTTGATTCCGTATAATAATCGAAATCTTGGTTTAAACTGAACAATGTAAAATCATACACGGTGCCAGCTGAGACGTTTTTTACTAAAACGCCGTAAGTGGCACCCTCATCGGGATTCGGATAATCTATTTCTTCTTCCGGATAATTAGTGCCATCTTGATTGGTTGTCGAACTGTCAACGAGTACCCATTTTGTAGTAACGTTACCGGTATCTTGTACCAGGTAAAGATCATAATCCTGATTTTGGTTTAGATAATCGTTCCAATTTAAGCGAATGCTGACGTATTGTCCATCAGCATAGGGACCGGTGGGATTTATAGTGTCATTTAGTGGTTCAGGGAAGATATGATATCCTGATGCATTTTCTCTGAAAGCTTCTGTTCTGTAGTGATACCTTGCCGAGTTTCCTGCTGAGTTTACCCATACTATCCCATGGCTTATTACGGTATCAACGATACTGCATATCAAACCCGTTCCGTTATAATAACCTCCTGTGTTAAACCATCCGCAAGAATGATTAATAATGTCCACATCATTACTGTCACAGGAGTCTACTGCCATTTCAAAATCGGTTTGGTCCCTAATCTTATATAAATAAAATTCTGCATTAGGGACTAAATCAAAGATTGCTTCAGTTACTGCTGTTCCGTGAGGGGTTCTACTCTCTAGTCCGCCACTCCCAAAACTGCAGCTATCAAAGGATAAAGGTATGTCTCCGTTAGTTTGTGCTTCTGTCAGCGAATCGAATCCGAGATCAATAACAGCAACTTTGACACCTGTACCATCATATCCACAGTCTTGCCAGGCATTGGCGTTCATAAGAACTAAACCTTCGCTTATGACATCATTTGCAACCGGCTTGATTGGGAGTGTTATATACGCGAATTCTTGAATAGCGGTTGCCACGTTTACTAGCTCGCTTATTGGTATTTCAACTCTCATGGAATGTCCCGCTTTTGCTTGTATTCGTG
>CAZQNI010000160.1:0-4559 GCA_964594255.1 uncultured bacterium
TTGTCAAAAAGAATATAAAGGGACTTGACATAAAAGAGGTATGAAATATCTTGAAATAAGGAAAGGAGGAAGGAGCGAATGAAAATTAGGTTTTCTAAAAAGATATTTGTTTTTGCTTTATTTGTTCTGGTTATTGGTTGCAAAAAGAGTGAATTTAATCCACCTGAAGATGGTGTTGTTACCAAAGAAATGGCTGAGAGGTACGTCAAGGTTTCCTTTGCTCTAACTGAACTTGCAGAAAGTGAAACAGTAAAACTTGCTGAACTCAGAAAAAAATATGGGATTTCTTCAGGGATGGCTGAACTTAATGATGAAGAGTACAAAGAAAAATACCCTGCGGTTGTAGCAGTGTGGGATTCAATACTGGTAGATTGGAACAGGAAACAGGATTCGGTTCATAGGGAGCTTGGTATGTCAGAGAAGGAATGGGATTGGATAGCCGGCGCTATTATAATGCATAAAAATAAGGAAATCCGAGAATTTATTGGCGAAGAATTTGAGAAAATAAAAAAAGAAAAAGGCTCACTCCCGACGCAACCCACAGATAGTAACTGAATAAATATAGATCTTTTTTTACTATTACCTTATAAAATATCCACAAGGCAAGAAGACCGGAGAAGAAAGCTGCAAGGGCTCCGGTAAGTAAGCTTAGTGCTTCTAAATTAGTTTCCAAAATATCTGGTATATTAATTATAAAAGCTCCCAAAAGAGCAGGTATTGCGAGAATGAACGAGAATTCGAATGCCTTCTTTCTTGTTACTCCGAGAAGTAATGCCGTAGCGACTGTAAACCCCGAACGGGAAATTCCGGGTGTTAATGCTAAAGCTTGAGCGAGGCCTATAATAAAAGCCATTTTTAAATCCAGCTCTTCTTTGTTTTCTTTTGGGTTTCTGCTTAAAAATAGTATTAGCCCGGTCAGAGAAAGTGTTACAGTTACAAGTAAATAGTTGTTGAATAATAGTTTGATTTCGTCTTTAAATAGAATACCTGTTAACGCTATTGGTATTGTTCCTACAATTATTATTAGTATTTTTTCTTTAGTCACATAATCCAATATTTTTCTTCGGAAAAATACAATTATTGCTAATAGAGTTGCAAAGTGTAGTGTGGCTTCCATTATCGCGCCTTCACTCTGAAAATTAAGCCAGTGCTTTAAGATAACCAAATGTCCGGAACTGGATACAGGAAGAAATTCGGTTAAGCCCTGAACGATTCCCAAGATTAACTGTTTCATTAGTATTTACTAAGAATAAGTGATATGAAACCGGGTATAATTAAAATTTTCATTATTCTTTGAGCATTGCTGAACCAGGTAGGGTTAGGTTTCGCTCTTTTAATCATAATCAGAACAGGTAAAACAATGCCAGGAATAGCGCAAGCCGTGAAAAGTTTACCGAATATGAAAGAGTTAAAAAATATCCACAGAATTAAAATCCATAATGTAAACAAAACTAATTGACGGGTACGCCTTATGCCAAATACCACCGGGAAGGTACGTAAGCCCGCCTTTCTGTCTCCTATGAAATCTTCTCCGTCTTTTAATATTTCTCTCGGCAGGCTTAGGAAAAATATTAATAAAGAGGGCAATATCGCGTTTTTTAGATTGAGAAAAGCCCCGGAAGCAAGAGCCCCGGCTATAATAGTAAAGGAAAGTAATAAAGCTACCGTAATGTTCCCGATTAGAGGACGTTTTTTTAAAATTGGCGTATATATAATTAGCATAAACGTAGCTGCCAGTCCGATTTTCAATAAATTTAGGTCAACAATGGTTAGTAAAATATTACCTAATGTAAAAAGAAAGGTAGAGATTAGTAAAGCTTGTTTTCTCGTTAACCTGCCTGAAGGTATCAATCTGTCCGGTCTGTTTATTTCGTCGGTTTTGACGTCGAAGTAGTCATTTATAAGATTGCCGGCGATGGTTATTATGGCTACTGACAAAGCGGCAAGATAAACATGAATTCCAATATAAGCCGGTGTGAGGAAACCACCAAGAATTACAACCCCTCCTGCTGTTAGCGCGTTAAGAACCCTCATTATTCAAAGCCCGATCATATTTTTTTGTTTCTTTTCAATGTAATATCTCATTTAAAAGCTCTTTGTCTTTATTGGAAATGAAATATCAAAAATTAAAGAGCAAAATGACATATTAAAATGCAAAATTATCCTTCCCCCTCACCTCAAAAGCTGAAAACATATTTGTGCTATTCGTGTGATTTGTTGTTTCTTTGTTTTTTTTCATTTTTTAACTTTGCGTTGTATTTTTGCATTTTGATATTTGATTTTTAATTTAAGTGGCTTCGCCACATTATGAGACTTTTGCTCCTGCTGGAACATCGCTGTCCGGAGAGATAATCGAAATTTTGTCTCCGCTGCTTGCCGCAAGAAGCATGCCTTCCGATTTAATTCCTCTTATCGTTGCGGGTTCCAGATTAGTTATAACCACGATTTTCTTATTCAGTAGCTGTTCCGGAGTATATTGTTCTTTGACTCCGGCTATGAGCGTGCGTTTTTCTCCCGTGTTGACAGTGAGCTTGTATAGTTTGTCGGCCCCCTGTACATCTTCAACTTTTTCTATTATTCCTACTTTCAAGCCCATCTGTGTGAAATCATCTATTGTAACATGAGTCATGTTCAACCTCCTTAATTGTTTTTCTATATCAGTGTCTTCAATTTTTTGGAAAAGCAGTTTGATCTTTCCGGTTTTGTGATCATAGGGGAGCTCTATTTCCTTTAGTTTAGCCCATTCCTTTTCTTCGAGTTTCAATAACGAGAAGATTTTGTTTGCGGTGAAAGGTATGAAAAGATTTCCGATTGTACCCAGAACGTGGGTTAGGTGAGAACAGAGATAAATTGTGGTAGCCATTCGTTCCGGGTCTTTTTTTCTGCTTTCCCAGGGTTTCATTTGATCGTAATACCTGTTTCCTGTTGTGCTGATTTGCATCCATAATCTTATAGCCTGTCTGAAATTAAATTTTGAAAGAGAAGCGTCTAATTTGTCTATTATTGAATTAACTTCTGATAGCATTTTTTTATCTTTTTCTGATAATTTACCCGGTTTTGGGATTTTGCCTTCATTATATCTGTCGAGAAATTTAAGCGTCCTATTTACGAAGTTTCCAAGATTGTTTATAAGTTCCTGATTAACTCTTTCCTGAAATTCTTTCCATTTAAATTCTGAATCCCTAGTTTCGGGCATTATGCTGCATAAATAATATCTTAGAAAGTCAGGTTCGAAATCTTCCAGATATTCATGTAGCCAGATAGCCCAATTTCTGCTTGTGGAAATTTGTTTCCCTTCTAGATTTAAGTATTCGTTTGCCGGTATCTCATCCGGTAGAGTGAATTCTTCCGTACCCATGATGATTGCAGGCCAGATTATGCCGTGAAATACAATATTATCTTTTCCTATAAAGTGAATCAATTTGGTGTTTGGATCCTTCCAATAGTCTTTCCATCTTTCCGGCTGCCCTATTTTTTCCGCCCATTCGATTGTTGAAGATATATATCCAAGAGGAGCATCAAACCATACATAAAGAACTTTGTTGGCCGGGGCATCCTCGAGAGGTACCGGTACACCCCACTCTAGATCTCTTGTTATTGGTCTGGGCTTAAGGCCTTCTTTTAGCCAGCCTTTTAGATAACTTTTTACGTTTTTTCTCCATTTCTTTTTTTCAATCCATTTTTCTAATTTGCTTTGAAATTTATCGAGCAGAAGATACCAATGTTTGGTCTCTTTCTTTATTGGTGTTGTTCCGCACAATTTACACCTGGGGTTTTTTAATTGATCTGCTTCCAGCCAACTTCCACAGGAATCGCAGGAATCTCCTCTTGCTTCATCAAAGTCGCAGTATGGACAAGTCCCTTCGACATATCGATCAGGGAGGAATTTCTTGCAATTTTCACAGTAAAACTCTTTACTCGTTTTTGCTTCTATATAACCTTTTTCGTATAGTTCGAGAAAAATTTTCTTCGATAAATCATGATGGATTTTTCTTGAAGTCCCGGAGAAATTGTCAAATTCAACTCCTAATTTTTTTAGAGATTCCTTTATTATTTTATGGTAACGTTTTACCAGATCCTTGGGTGAGATTCCTTCTTTCTCGGCAGAGAGAGTTATTGGAACACCGTTTTCGTCGGTACCGCAAATGTAGATTACGTCGGTGTTTTTTTTTCTTAAAAAACGTGTATAGATATCTGCAGGCAGATATACACCAGCAAGGTGTCCTATGTGCACCGGACCGTTAGCGTAAGGTAATGCCCCTGTTACTATTATTTTCCTTTTTTCTTTACTCTTATCCAAGTATCGCCTTTTCTTTTGATTTCTTCAATGGAAATTTCTTCCTGAGTTTCGTCAGGATTTGAAACCGTTACAATTCCTGTTAACATATTTCTATGAAGTACCTGGCTGTTCCCTTTCTCTGTTTTGATTACATTATCTCTTTCGGGAAATTCTAGGCTAATTTTATCGTAAAAATTGTGTTCATATTGCAAACAGCAAAGTAACCTTCCACACAGACCGGAAATTTTTGAAGGGCTAATATATATGTCCTGATTTCTTG
>CAZQNI010000161.1:0-4544 GCA_964594255.1 uncultured bacterium
CTTTCGTTTACGTCGAGCAATATTACCTGTTCGAAATTCAGATTTCTGCTCTCGAGCATACCCATTATCTGGATTCCTTTGAGAGGTTCTCCGACGAAAGGAATTCTTACCGATAATAAGTAATTTTGAAGCAGGGTAATGATATCGAGACTATCGCCAAATTTAACGTCTGAGAAAAGAGATTTTTTCAGCTCTTCGAGTTTCTCGAAAGCCGTTCCGATAAACTGGTTGTTCAAAGGATGTTTTTTTATGTTAGAATTTCCGTATAAGAAGGAGATAAAGTTAAATAATTTCTCCGCTCCTTCCTTTAGCGATTTAATTTCATTAAATGCTTCAATCGACAAAGAATGTACTTTTTCGAGTATTTCGAGCAGTGTTATTGAAAATTCTTCCCTATTAAAAAATTTTGTTATTTCTTTACTTGAGAAAAAATTTCGGGAGCTTTCTCTATTTTTCGAGATGAGTATTTCTTCGAGGCGGTTAACCAGTGTGTTAAAGGGTTCTTCCTCTTCGGGAGTTTTTATTGTTTTTATCCAGGGGTGTTGAATCAGGTTCAGGTAGTCTTTGAGGTAATAGAGGTTTCCTTTTTCATCGGTTTTCTTCGTTTTCTGTAGGGAGAAAATATATTTAATGAGATTAAATAGGGCTGTTCTTTTTAAAGGATATCCCATTGTAATATTGAAGTCGTTTTCGTTTGTCTGGACTATTTCGGATATTAGGGGAATGAGCGAGCTTGAATCCGGCAGGATAATCGCGGTATTTTTATTCTTTTCTTTAAAATCGGAGAGTATCTCCCCTGCGGTTAAAATTTCTGAATGCGTATCGAAACATTGATGTATTTCAAGAGTTGGGTTTCTCACAGCATTTTTATTATCTATATCTGTAAAAGTCTCCCCCCAGTCCCGTTCCCATTTTTTATGGAAATAGTAGGGGGAGGTAGTAGGGACCGTTCCTTTAACCTCGTCGGACTGAATTATTATATCGGCTTTTCCCTGCGAGAAGAGATATTTCATCATGCGCTCTTCGGATTTATTTAAGGCGTAGAAACCGGCAAATATAATTTTTTCGAACTGAACTAGGTCTGCCACCTCTTCAATGTTTTCGGATGTCCAGCGGTAGACTTCTCCCCTGTAAGTTAAATTGTTGGCTTTTAAAAAATAGTAAAATTTATCGCGTATAAGAGCAAAGTGCTTCCAGAAATCTCTTACCCACGAAAGAAAATTTTCATCATAATCGGTCAAGGATTCGATGTTCATCTCTTTTTCGGATTGGATTTCGAACTCTTCCATCGCGCCGAGAATACGGCTTCCCCAGTGGATATAGGTGTTGATAGACTCGGTTATTTTCTTAAGAGGACTTGCATCAATAATCTCACTCTCCGCGATTGCCCTGTACATTAAATAAATAAGATCAAAATCTCCTTTCGGAATTCTTTCTTCCCTTGTTAGTCCAAAGAGATACTGCATCCAGCTCTCTATCGAAAAACGGGTTGGGGGTATAAATACTTTGGGTATTTTCTTCTTTAAAGAATCGAGAAGGAAGTGTGAAGGTCTTATACCCGGAAAAACCACACAGATAGAAGAAAAATCGGCTTTGTCGTAATTTTCACAGAGATAATCGGTCAAGTATTCAATGAAGTTTTCGGAAAAAGGTACCTTCAGCAGTTTACTCAATGTCGATTACCTCCGAGGAATTAAGGTTTACGATATATGTCTTGATAGTTTTGTCTAGGAAGTATGAGCTCATAACCTCTTTGTAACTTTTGAGCTGTTTCTTCCATTTTGATAAAGGTTCTTCTCCCGATTTAAAATCGATAATATGAATTTCGTTGTTTTTGAAAACGACCCTATCCAGTCTGTACAGGTCGCCTTTGTTTGAAATTATTTCTTTTTCTCTCCAAACCTCGACTTCGGGGGAGAACCATTCTTTTATTTCTTCCTTTTTAAATATGTTTTCAATAATTGGTTTTATTTTTTCTTTTAGAACTTCCCGCTCGCCGGGATACGCGAATTCATTTATCGACTTATCGATTATCGAATCGAGGTTTTCCAGATCGCCGGTATCTTTTATATAGAATAAAACTTTATGAAGTATCTCTCCTGTTTTTCTCGACTCGCTTATTTTCTCATTTTTCAAAACATCCACATCTTTTTTACTAAACAGAAGCCTCGATGATGCTTTCTCGACACTCTCTTTCCCTTCCAGATCCATTTTTAAATATTTTAAAGGTAATTCTTCTTTTCTTTTCTCCGCATGAGGCTTATTCTGTAATTTACCTTTCGTGTATGAGTCTTC
Source organism: uncultured bacterium (assembly GCA_964594255.1). Taxonomy (GTDB): domain Bacteria; phylum Hydrothermota; class UBA3072; order UBA3072; family UBA3072; genus JAFGHJ01. Next base: position 2,296 of record CAZQNI010000161.1, read on the forward strand.
ATGAATAAAGTTTTCGAGAACCTTTTTCCAGAGGTCAGAATAATTTTGCGGTTTCTCATCGGTTATAAAAATATGCAGTTCATATACGGCTCTGCTTAAGGCTACGTAAAAGTTATTTATTTCTTCGAAAGTTTCGTTCTGTTCTTTCTCTATGAGTTTTGATTCGATTTCTTTTTTAAGTGCATCGTCATTTTCAGGAAGAATATCTTTTTTTACTTTAATTATTCTTTTTATTCCTTTGTATTCTATAACGACTTCATTTTTATCTTTGTCGAACGGGATATAAATAAAAGGAATAATTACGACCGGAAATTCAAGACCTTTGGCGGAATGAATCGTCATTATTTTTATGGCTTCGGTTGATTCCGGAAGAAGGATAGACGGCGGGTTATCATAATCCTGTCTCTTCTGCCATTCGGTTAACATGCCTTCTATGGATGTTATAGATTGTTCTTCAAGATTATGAATAAATTCGAGGAAAGCTTCAAGAAAACTCTCAGCGCCCTCACAATTTTCAGGGATTTTAAATGTACGGATTATGTCACTCGCAAGATCGTAAACCGGTAAAAAACCTACATGTGTGAAAAATGGTTCTATATAATTCAGCCATATATCCGGAAATCTTTTTTCAAACTGTATATAATAAGGGGTATTTGACACACAATCTTCCGCAAAATTTATTACAGTATTATCATCCAGTCCTGTTTGTTCACAGAAGAAAGGACTCGTAAGCAAACCCAGGAACGATGTGTTATCCGTAGGATGTTGAAGGAATTTTAAAACGGAAAGTATCCCTTTTATAACTGGATTGCTCGTGAGATATAGTGTTTCACTGGAAACAACGGGATAACCTTTTTCGCATAAATACCCTGTTATTTCCTTCGCGTCGTTATTGCGGCGCACAAGGATAGCTATATCCCCTTCGCTGTAGCCTCTGGATAAGATTTCTTTTATGGCTTTTTCTAATTGACTATTTATAGATGAGAAAATATCTTCTATATTTTTACTTTCCGGCTGGATTTTTTTAATCGATACAAGGCCTTCAAAATCTTCGTCTACTTTGAAATCTGGTATTTTCTGTTTAACCGAGCCGGAATAAAAATTACTCTTTTGTCCCATTTTGCACTTGATTTCTTCGGACAGGTTAGAGAAAACTTCTCCCAGGAAATCCACTATCGCGGGCGCGCTACGGTAATTTTTATCTATATAATTGGATTCTTTCTCGTTTTCTCCGACAGAAGCAAATAAATTGGAAGGAAGCTCAAAAAGCTCTACATCTCCGCCCCTCCACTGATATATTGCCTGTTTTGGGTCGCCAACATAAAAGAAGGAGCCCCCTTCCGAGAGGGCGTTGTCTATCAGGGGAGTAAGATTTTGCCACTGGTCTCTGCTTGTATCCTGAAATTCATCTACAAGGTAGTGGATGAATTTTTCTCCTATTCTGTAAAATACAAAGGGTATGCTGAATTCTTCGAACAAAATTTTCAGTTCTTTGTTGATGTCTTCTATGAACCTGACCTTCTGTTTCTCTCTGATATTTTTTAAGATTTCCCTGTAAATCCCGTAAATATCTATCTGGTAATTGTGTTCTCTTAAGAGGCTCTGCCGGTAATAATTAAAAACGTATTTTTTAAGTTCTCCGAAAAGTTGACCGAAATCTTTCGGGTCGTTTGTGAATTTTTGTGTCAGGGCTTCTTCGGCTTCTTTCTTGATATAAGCGCTTTCCAGTAATTTGTCTATGTTCCGGGTTTTACTTACTTTATCGAGTGTTTCCAAAAACCGGCTGTGAATACCGCTGTTACGGGCTGAATATTTAAGAATTTCTTCTGCAATGTTAATCGATTTATTAAAACAAACTGCGATATCTTTATCAAGGACGGTCAGGTCTTCCGGAGGTTTTTCAAAAGATACATTTTCGTTCCCCTCATACTTTTCGAGCCTGTCCATTCCTTTTCTTAAATGTTCATGGAAGTCCCAGCTTATTTTACCTCCCGTTTCTATTCTATTTATTATGAAATCACTTAGTTTCCTGCGGAGGGTTTTATCCTGTTCGACGGACTGAATGATTAATGAAGTGGCAAAATCTTTATAGTAATTGGAATCCATGATAAGTTCCGATTCCGGAGTAATCCCGAGTTCAATAGAGAAAGCTCTAACCAGTGAGTTAACGAAAGAATCTATTGTCCTGACGGAGAAATCGCTGTAGTTATCGAGGATGTAATCTATCAGTTCCTGGGCGCGTTTATCTT
>CAZQNI010000162.1:0-4537 GCA_964594255.1 uncultured bacterium
ATAAATATAATGCGCAAAAAAGCTAAAGTAACCACCAAAACATCTGAAGCAAAAAAAGATAATTCGATTTCTCGAGGACAAAAGACCGATTTATCTCAATCTAAAGCAACTGCAGCTGACCAGATTTTGCACCTTCAAAGTACAATCGGTAATCAGGCGGTTCAGAGGTTATTTGAATCAGGAACTATTCAGGCAAAGCTTAAGATTGGTACACCTAACGATAAGTACGAAAAGGAAGCGGATAGAGTTGCAGATCAGGTAATGCGAATGCCCGAACCAAAAATATCAAGACAACCCGTAGAAGAAGAGGAAGAAGAATTAATTCAACCAAAGCCGATTGCCGCACAAATAACCCCACTGGTTCAAAGGCAAGTCGAACCAGAAGAGGAGGAGGAGGAAGAAGAACCGATTCAAGCCAAGGGAGATAATTCAAGTACAGCAGTGACAACTCCTGGTTTAGAGTCCAGCATCAATTCATTAAGAGGAGGTGGACAGCCCCTCCCAGAGTCTATAAGAGAATATTTTGAACCGCGGTTTGGCTCCAGTTTTAGTCAGGTAAAGGTACATAATAATTTGCAAGCAGCAAATATTGCCAAATCCATCAATGCTAAAGCGTTTACGAAAGGGAACGATGTTATCTTTAATTCCGGACAATATTCACCTGAAACATCTTCTGGAAAACGCCTCCTTGCACATGAATTGACGCATGTGGTGCAGCAGACCCCATTTAGAGCTTACAAAGTGATGCCCAATGTATTAAGTATCTATCACGGTAGAGATGCAAGCGTGGTCTATCGGGACCGTCGTCGGAGCCAACGGTCAAGAAAAAGAGTTGTTAAGAAAAAGTGGAAAAAATTGTCACCTAAATCAATTAAAACAATTCTGATGGTAAAAGACGCAAGGTTGGCAAAGACTTGGTTCGAGGCTGCCTCTGGTCAAGTAGATAGTCTCCAAGAAGCCATCGAGGAGATGGCTAAACAAGGTGATATTACTAAACAAGCCAAAAAAAAGTTTAAAGAAGCTGGAAGAAAGTATAACAAGGCTAAGGTGATAAAAGGAATCGTCAATATCCTTGGTGCTGCAGGTAATTTGGCTTTTGGAATGAAGGGAGTCTTAGATTTAATAAGCTCTATAAGTAAACTAAAAAAATCAATGGATACAATAGAAAAACTCTCGAAGGTGGTTACCAGGACATCCACACCCATATATTTAACAAAGGGAACGGCGGATATAGCCCTGATGTCCACTGGTGGAGATGAGACGAAGATGCTGTTTAACGTTCTTGGTGAAGCATTGATAAAAATAGCCAAGAGTCAGGAGGTGATTAACGTAATTTTTACTAAAGGTATAATGAAGAATGCAATAACATTTGCGAAAGTTGCTGCTATACATTTAAAATCCCTGAAGGACGGAATGGAAGCAATTCTCAGTGAGCATGAATACATCGATAGGAAAACAGGGAAGGTAATAAGTACCCATGTAAAAAAGGCAAATTTGCATGCGAGAAAATACATTGCAAAGCTTTCATACTTCAGAGGCATTTTTGACGCTTACCGTAAGATGGGTGGCGAGATAGCTAAGGGAAAGCCGCATAGAATGGTGATAGACCGTATACGGTCATGGTTGAAATCTGGAAAATTAAGAGACTACCACGTCCGTATTTACGAAGCGAAAAAAGTGAAACACCTGCACTTTACAGGGGAGATCATTAATTACGCGCACGCTTATAGGATGACAGAGTTAGAAAAAAGAGAAAATTACGTGACTTATAACTACGACTTCATCAAGGATCTTCCGGTACCTAAAGCACCAAGGAAACCCAGAAATAACCCGAAGCTCAGTCCAACATTGGCCGCAGCTATTAACGATCCATTGAACCAAGTTGTGCGAGTTGTCGACGATGCCTATTTGTGGATTCTTAGATCGTATGGAACTCCAAATGCTCGATATAAGGGAATGACAGACAAATATACGGTTTGCATGGACTATATGGGGGGGAGCGGTAGATGTATCATGCGCGAAAAATTGGGCAAATGGTATAACAATTGGGAAAAGACAAAGGAATTTCGAGAATTTTACAGAAATGTACTGGTACGAAGTGGTAGATATCTAAGCGTATACAGCATGAATTCGAAAAAAACATATCCGATTTTCTAGCTCAAATTGAAAAAATGGAACTTTACACCGATATAAAAATCATTTATTACTGTGGGCAAGAAATTGATTATATGGTATTCGATTCTTGATGAGATGTTTTCCGTATCCTCCAAGAATTGAGGAAGCGATATGGTCAAATATTGAAGGTCTGGGATTATGGTGTCAAATCTCGATACTTGACAAATAGACATGAAAGGAAATAAGTGAAAAATTGGGAGGTGTTATGCAGTGTCCATATTGTAAGGAAAAAATAAACAAAGGAGGTAAAAAATGAGTGACCTTACTTTAGACAAAATTTATAAAAAAGGAAGCAGAGGTAAAAAAGTTAGATTAATCCAGGAATGGCTATGTCTCCAGGGACTTGGGCTTAAAATAGACGGTGATTTTGGGTCGGCTACCGACTATGCAATAAGAGAATTTCAGAAAAGGGAAGGATTGAAAGTAGACGGTATTGTTGGCAATAACACCTTTACAAAGTTAATTAAGCCGATGAAAAGTGCCTTAAATGAGATCTCAAAAGGCAATAAATCTCTTGGAGAGATGGTCGTAGCTTATGCAAGACAACATTTAAAACAACACCCGAGAGAGATAGGTGGACAAAATAAAGGTCCATGGGTTCGTCTATATATGAAAGGGTATGAAGGTGAAGCCTGGCCATGGTGCGCGGGCTTTGCCAGTTTTATTCTAAAGCAGGCTTGTGATACTTTAGATGTTTCTTTGCCACTTAAAACCTCTTTTTCCTGCGATATTCTTGCAACGGGTGCTAAAGGAAAAGGTATTTTCCTGAAAGGATCTACTATTTCTAATAGAAAAAAGATAAAGCCCGGTTCTTTTTTTCTGGAGCGAAGGACATCAACAGATTGGACTCATACCGGAATTGTTGTTGATGCTAAAGATGCTGTATTTTTAACTATGGAAGGAAACACTAATGACGAAGGCAGCAGGGAAGGATATGAAGTTTGCAGCCGAATCAGAGGATATAAGAATAAAGATTTTGTATTGATTTAAACAAGACGTATCTAAACGAGTTAAATAAAAGGAGGTGTAAATATGAATAACAACAATGATACTGTTTCCGGGAAGACAAAACTCCCGAAAGAATTCTTTACTGCTTCTATGTTTGGAACTTTAATGGGATGTGTCGTAGTTGTATGGGTTGTATCAAATGTTCTCAGCGGAGTATTCGGCATAGAACCGAGATTTACCGGATTTGTTGTATCGATAGTTGTAGCTTATGTGGCTTTGTTTCTCTCCGAAGAGAAAACAAAAGTGCATTATATTATCGCGTTTTTTAATGGATGTCTGATTTATGCAACTGTTGTCGGTGGAACTTCTTTTACGCCATATTTCAATAGTCAAACGGCGGGTAAAGAGCAGGAAAAAATAAGTGTCAAAACAGCGCTAACAAGCCCATGGGTCCCCGATAAAAATATGCTTGTTGCGAATAATAATTTGTTGGAAATTAAGGAAGAACAAACCAAGGCACTCGAGAAAGTCAAAAGTGAAGTCAAAGCAGTCCGCAGTACTCTGGAAGCAACACCGGAGGAAATCTCACCGGATAAGAAGAATGAACTTGTGGAAAGGCTTAATCTTACTGCAAGAAGCATCCAGGAAACTGACTCTATAGTTAGAATTAGAACTGACTTACTTAGAGGGATAAAAGTGAAACCGAAGGCTCCTTGAGTTTGTGTTCGTGATAAAAATATTGCTAAAAAATCAAATTAGAAAAAAATATATTGACAAATTATAAAAAATCAGTATGATGTATACTGCAAGTATCGAAGTAAAATATTTGCTTCCAAGGTAAAATACTATGGCTATTTTTATAATCGTAGGGGGGATAAGTAAAGTTTCAAAAGATTTGTTATTTCTAAATCAGAACGCGAGTGAGTGGGGTCAGGTCTTGAATTGTGAATTTTGTGAACAGGTAGAATATTTACATTCGATGTGCCTTTTCCTCTGTACTAACAGAAATATAGTAAAAATCAAAAGAAATCTTATATCAAATGCAGAAATAATGATTCAAAATGATAATGAACGTAGAATTGATGGGCTTAAAACAAAGATATCATTCATAAATGGGTAAGAATAACGAATTGAAGTATGCTTCCAAGATAAAGTGTAACACATTGTATTCCTTATATAACCAGGTAATTTGCCTGAAGTAAAGGTGTTCTAAGGAGGAGTAAGATGGAAAAGAGAAACAGTTTTATACTACTTGACAGCAGTGAAATAAAAGACTGGCTTATGAAACACGATGTTGACCGGGTCATTAATTTGATTCAAAACCACCACACATATTTGCCTGACATGAGTCATTTTGACGGTCAAAATCATTTCAGCCGTCTGGTCGGTATGAGAAACTTTCATATTAATAATA
>CAZQNI010000163.1:0-4527 GCA_964594255.1 uncultured bacterium
CCATCATTTCTGCTTCCCTCATCGCTTTAAGTATGGACTGAACTGTCTTATCTATATTTATAACAATTCCTTTACGCAATCCTTCAGAAGGATATCTGCCTACCCCTATAATATTAACTTTTCCTTCTTCAACTTCGGCAATAACAGAAGCAATTTTTGTTGTACCAAGATCCAACCCTACTACAACTTCATTTTCATCTCCCAATGCTTACCTCCTTAAAACCACCATGTTTTTAAACCTGAAGTCAAGTTTTCCGCTAAACTCACTTATATTATTTCCTAATATACATTTAAGTATTTCGTACTTTCTTTCGAATTCGTCGTTTCCCCATATAACCTCAAAGTTCGAACACTTTGTTCTAACATCCCCGCGATTGATATGCATCTTGTCAATATTAAGCGCAGTCAGAATTTGGAAAATCCTTATTGCTTGTGATATTTTTTCACTGGAAACCCCTTTGCCTAGTTCAACTAGTGGCAGAGAATCGGTTTTATCCGCGCTAAAAACAAAACCTTCTTTATCTATAACCTTCCCTTCAACCCCAGCAATTCGGACCACCGGCACTCTCGGAGTAACAATAATCTTTAGCCTACTCAAAATATTCCTTCTTAAATCAACTAACTCTACCCACGAAAGAGATTCAATTGAATCTTTTAACGCCCTTAAATCTTCTATTCCTGTTTTCTTAACTATTTTTCCGATTTCATTCTTCTTGTTTTCCGTAACTTCCCTCGAATAGCTTATATGAGCTTTCTCGATGGGAAGGGAAACCACTAGTACTTTGTATAAAAAATACATAATCAATAATATCAATAAATAACGTATTCTAAATCTGGATTTCTTTTTCTTTGCCAATTACCTTTACCTCCAATTCTAAGGCAACTCCTGAATATTTTTTAACTTTATCTCTAACAACTTTTACCAATTCTATGAAATCACTGGATGTAGCGTCCGGTGCGCTAAGAAAATAATTACAATGTTTCTCCGAAACCCTCACCCCTCCAATTCTCATTCCCCTGCATCCCGATTTCTCAATCAATTCTCCTGCCGAAAGCCCTTCGAGATTCTTAAAAACCGATCCGCAGGTTCCTGTATCTTTAGAAAAAACAGGTTGCTTTTCGTTCCTGAGTACAGTTATTTCCTTTATTTTGTTTTCGATTTTCGTTTTTTCTCTTTCGGTTAAGGAAAATTCTACCTCGACAACAATTTCATCCGAAAGACTGGATTGCCGGTAATCAAATTGTATATCCGTAAGTTTAACTTCTTCTTCATCTCTCAAAACCTGGGCTGACTTTATATAATTACCTATCTCACAACCAAAAGCTCCCGCATTCATAACAGAGGCTCCACCTACACTTCCGGGAATACCCACCAACGATTCAAAACCCGAAAGAGAAGATTCCTTTGCAACATTTATAGCATCGGACAACCTCGCTCCCGCCTGCGCAGTCAATTTATTGTTATAAACATCAACTTTTTTCATATTTTCTGTACATACAATAATTCCGGAAAAACCTTCATCCGAAAAAAGTATGTTCGACCCCTTACCCATTACGAAAATTGTAAGCCCTTCTTCTCTGGCAAAAGAAACAGCTTCGGAAATATCGTCTGAATCTGCCGCCATAAGTAAATATCTTGCCTTCCCCCCAAGATGCAGTGAAGTGTGAGCAGAAAGAGGCTCATCAAATAACATCTTACCTTTTACTTCTAATTCCATCGAGTATATCCTCTGCAATTTTATAGATATTCCCCGCACCAAGTAGAAGCACCATATCTCCTTTTGAAAGCTGCGGAACTAAAAACTTCGGGATTTCTTCTTTAACTTCTATGTATTCCACATCTTTGTGCCCAAAATTTATGCATTGGTTTTTAATAATTTCACCTGTAACTCCGGGTATCGGCTCTTCCCTGGAGGGATAAATATCCGTAACAATAACTTTATCAGCCTGAAAAAAAGCTTTCCCAAATTCTTTTTTCAGTAATATAGTCCTTGAATACAAATGCGGTTGAAATACTGCAACTATTCTTCCATCCCAACCCTCCCTCGCTCCGGAAAGAGTGGACTCAATTTCTCTCGGATGATGAGCATAATCGTCTACCACAAGAATTCCTTTTTCAAACCCTCGTTTTTCGAATCTTCTGGCAATACCGGTACATTTGCTTATCCCTTTCTTAATACTCTCCGAATCAACCCCTAATTCCAAAGCAACAGAACAGGCAGCTATAGCGTTAATCACGTTATGTCTACCGGGAAGATTGACCTGAATATTTTCAATATTATTTCCGTTTGAAACAAGATCAAAACTATGGGAAAACCCATCTCTTTTTATATTCATTCCTTTTACATCTGCATTGGGAGAAAGCCCAAAAGTTATTACTTTTCTCTCGATTTCCGTAAGAATAGAAATAGAAACAGGATCATCCATAGAAAGATGGACAGCTCCGTAAAAGGGAACCGAATTTGCAAATTTCTTAAATGTATCTTTTATATCATCAAGGTCTTTATAAACATCAAGATGTTCGAGATCAATATTTGTAATAACAGCCACTGTTGGAAATAATTTCAGAAAAGAACGATCACTTTCATCGGCTTCTGCCACAAGGTACTCGCTTTCACCCAATCTCGCATTATTTCCCGTACTTCTGAGTATTCCACCAACAATTATTGTAGGATCAAGCTCTTTCTCTCTTAAAATCGATGCCACAAGAGAAGTCGTCGTAGACTTACCGTGAGTCCCGGCAACGGCTATAGAAAACTTGATTCTCATTAATTCAGCCAGCATCTCAGCTCTTCTGCTTATTGGTGTATTCGTTTTCCTGGCTTGTTGTAATTCGACATTGTCCTTGGATAAAGCAGAAGTATAGACTACGACATCAGCGTCTCCGACATTATCTTTATTATGCGGAATGTTAATCTTTATCCCTGATTTTTTAAGCCTTTTGACATTTTCAGATTCTGTGATATCACTTCCGGTGACTTCAAAACCCATATTCCAGAGTAGTTCGGCAATACCGCTCATACCGATACCGCCTATACCGACGAAGTGTACTTTCTTAAACCTTCCGAACATACCCTAAAATCCTTTCGACTACTTTCTCTGTCGAAGCATTTTTATTAACGCTTATTTTTTCACCGTAGAGCGTTTCAATTAATTCCGGAAAATTTTTCACTTCTACTTCTTTTTCTCTCCTTATTATTATATTGTTTCTTTTTAACGCAAGTCTTTTTGCGTTGAAAAATTGATGATCTCTAAAAGCATATGGGTAAGGAATCAATATGGCTGGAACACCAGTATTTTCAATCTCTGCAGTAGATAATGCTCCTGCTCTTGAAATAATTACATCGCTCAGGGCATAAGCAAGATCCATTCTATCTATAAAGGAAAACTGTCGGACCCATTCGTGGTTAGAGACTATTTTGAAATCTCCCCTCTGAATAATAAATTGCCAGTCTTTTTTCATCAAAGGAATTAAATTTTCTGAAAGCTCAGCAAGAAACTTTGCTCCACGGCTGCCTCCGATTACCAGTAATGTTTTTCTACCAGGCATCAGAGAAAAATAATTAATAGCTTCCCCATATTTCCCTCTCGTAAGATTCTCTCTCAAGGGAATGCCAGTCACAACTTTTTTCTTACCCTTCAAAGAGGGGAAAGCTTCCTCGTAGGGCAAAAATACTTCCTTGGAAAATCGGGAAAGAAAATTAACAGCCTTCCCGGGCTTTGAGTCAAGAACAAGAGTAAAAACAGGCACTCCTAAAAGAACTGCTGCCAGACTAACAGGTAACGAAGCAAAAGCCCCTGTATGAAAAACAGCACAAACTTTTTTCCCGGTTATCAACCATGCCGAGAAAAAAAATCCGGGAATAAAACGGAAAACGAAAATAATCTTTCCTATTAAATTTTTATCTACCCAACCTACTGTCGGCAATAAATACATATCTTTCATATCAATAAAGTCTCTCTCAAGTCCAGAACCACTTCCTATATAAATCACCCTGTACCCTTTTTTCTCTATTTTGCGAGCGACTGCGAGAGCCGGGTAGATGTGTCCTCCTGTCCCTCCCCCTGATACGATTATGGTTTTTTTCGATTGAGACAATAATACCTCCTGCCATATAGGCCATTATTAAAGCAGTACCCCCACTGGATATAAAAGGCAACGGTATACCGGTAACAGGTACAATTCCCAGGGATACGTAAATATGTAACAAAGCGTATACTCCTATAAATAAGACCAAACCCAATCCTAACAAAGAAGAATATTCATTAGAAGATCTTAGACTTGACCTTATAGCACTTATAAAATAAATAACAAACAATCCAACAATAAAAAAACATCCCGTAAATCCCAATTCTTCACCTATTATTGAAAAGATAAAATCCGAATCCGGTAAAGGGATATAAAAAAACTTTTCCATTCCACTACCCAGACCTAAACCAGAAAAGCCACCATGGGAAATAGCCTGAACGGTAGCGTTTACAGACTCACTATTAATGTGATTATTTATCCGGCTAACAGCATATCCC
>CAZQNI010000164.1:0-4524 GCA_964594255.1 uncultured bacterium
AGTATTCAAAGCGAAATATTCAGAGAATTCGGAGTAGAAATAAACGGAGAAGAAGTAGAAATAAAGGAAAACATTGACGAGAATATAGAAAAATTAAAAAGAAAGATAGAAGGCTTATATCCTATAAACCCGCTTGCATTAAGCCAATACGAAGAAAAACAGGCAGAATTGGATAAAATCGAAGCGGAACGCTCTGATTTGATTTCATCAAAGAAGGACATAGAAGAAACCATCGAAGAAATCGATACAAAAGCGACAAGAGAATTTGAAGAAACAATTTTAAGTATCAAAGAAGATTTCAAATCTATTTATAGGAAACTCTCACCCGGAGGAGCAGCCGATATAAGATTACCCAGTACAAACATTCTCGAATCCGACATAGAAATTCTCGTCAGACCAAAAGGAAAAAGACTTAAAAGCATGGAATTATTTTCCACCGGAGAAAAAACTCTTGCCGCCATTGCACTCCTTCTCGCGATAATGCGAAAAAGGCAATCACCCATTTACATTATGGACGAAATTGACGCTCCACTTGATGAAAACAACATAGAAAGATTTAACGATATCCTGCGCGAATTCTCAGAGAGTTCTCAGATATTAATAGTCACCCATAACAGAGCGACTATGGAGCATTCAGACTTCATCTACGGAATAACCATGGAAGAAAACGGTGTCTCAACAGCTTTATCGATAGATGTAAATAAGATTTAACCTAATTAAGAAATGGAGAAGTTATGAGACAATTATTTAACAAAAACAAAACTTTAATATTTTTCTCGATAGTTTTACTTATTCCGGGATGTAATATCTCAGATGATAGCAATAACACTACCAGAATCATAGAAGTAGGAAATCATACAATACAGGTAGAAATTGCAGATACACCTATAAAAAGGGCAAACGGATTGTCATTTAGAGACACACTAGCAGAAGACCATGGGATGTTATTCATTTTTCCAGATGAAAGTAGAAGAGGTTTCCATATGCTAGGCTGTAAATTCGATATCGACCTTGCATACATAGAATCAAACGGAATAATTTCTGAGATAATAACAATGGAAAAAGAACCCCCTACTACTCCTCCGGAATCTCTAACAACCTATCTCTCCCAATCAACAACAATAAGATACGCCCTTGAAATGATAGGCGGATGGTTCGAAGAACACGACGTTAGCGTTGATACCGAAATCAATCTCGAGCAAATTAACAATTAAGTTTATTATTTAAAAAATCGGGAATGAAAAAATTTGTTGTAATCTTATTTTTTTTATACTAACCTCAGAAGCCACCGCAATTAACGGCTCCCTTCGTTACAACGGAGACCAGGAGATTCTGGACTTATGGGGAACTAACTATGAAATGGGATTTGCGCAGGGATATTTATTAAACAAAAGAATAGTCGATTTCCTTTCTGAATTTTGCTTTGAAATCATCGATTTGTCTTCCTTTGAATACGAGTTTTTGCACCTTAATTACAAGAATTATTTTACCGTTCCCCATAAATATCAAAGGGAAGCTGAAGGAATAATAGATGGAATAATAGCCGCAGGTGAAAACGTGTATATTGATGAGCTACACCGTGACATGGACGTAATTGACATTCTTCTTGGAAACTCAACATTCGATATAAGCTATGTTTTTTTAAGCGGGCAGACCTTAGGCTGCAGTTCTCTATCTGCCTGGGGTAAGGTAACTCTAAACGATACTTTAATAAAAGGAAATATTATTCTGGGAAGAAATCTTGACCTGACACATCAAATAAGTGACGTAGAACGCGGACTTATAATGACTTTTGAACCCGACAGCGGAAAAGCCTGGATCGGTTTTGGTTATCCAGGAGTAATTTCAACTATTTCAGGAATAAACGAAGATATGCTGGTCATGGCATTAAACGCCGGCTATCATACAAACACTCCAAATACAGCTCCGAGAATGACACCTCTTCAATTTGTACTAAGGGAAATCCTCGAAATCTCCGATTTTAACAAAGATGGTAAAATAAATTTTCGCGACCCTTATGAAAAAATCCTTCAAGTAAATAACGCCGGCGCATGGCTTTTGCATACAATTATACCATACGTCGACTCCTCGACAATTTCGGCAGCCGTTTTAGAGTGTGTTAACGAATCGGGAGACACCTTTAGAACTTCTGAAAATGATGGAAATCTTTATCCATGGTATCTTTTAGCTCTCAATCACGAAGAAGTTAATTATGCACCTATATCCGACTCCCGATACTATACCGTACTTGACTCACTACAAATTGAATCTGATATGACTTTTAATAGAATGCGAAATATAATGAAAGCCATGGCATGCGAACAAACTTTACAAACTATGTTTTTCTTGCCCAATGACTCACTTTTCGCGATTTCCTTCGCGGATTCGATGCATGATGCCTCTTATTTTACTCCTGTGTGATACAAATGGAACGACTTCTTCCCAAATCACCGACCGGTAGAAGAAATTCTAAAACCCGCAAATAAACTCTTATTCCTTTCGGACCTTCAAAGATTGGTATACACAGAAGAAATAAGTATATTTTCTATAACTGGAAGAAGAATAGATATTACAGATATAAATAAACTTCCCTCAGGATTTTTCATAGTTAAAGTTCACAGTTCCGGAAAAAGCTATAAATTACTAATTATCAAATAACAGGAAACACCTATATTTTAAAACCCGATATAGTAAAAGCGTTCTGCTTCATTTTAACCCTGTCTCCCTGATCCAGTCCGATAACCTTACCGCACTTCTTACATTTATATTTTTTACCATCCTTATAACTAAAATCCTCTTTAATCCTATCCTTGTAGCAGTAAATGACTTTACCCATGCCAATCTTTTCATATTTAAAAATCTTCGTTTTACATCCGGAACATTTAATAGTCAACATAAATATAAACCTTACTCGAACAATATGAGTTGTTTTATGCCAAAAGTCAAGAAATTTAGTTCTTCTTAAAAATTGAACCACAGAGAATACAGAGTTTTTATTTTGTTTACCCCCAACCCCACCCAATCAAAACACGGAGAGCACAGAGCCACACATGCCCACACCGAAACATTTAAACACATCGGACATAGAGAGCCCAATTACTATGATTTTCCTTGCTTCTACTTTTGTTTGTTGTTGTGAATATATCTTGATATTACTTAACGTAGGTGAAATGTGAAACAAAACCCGTAATGACAGCATCTTTAATTAATACATATTCTACAGTGGAAAGGGTTTTAAAAAACAAAATATAGTTTTTTCTCTGTGGTCTCTGTGTGTCTTTATTTTCCTCTGTGCCCTCTGTGGTATAAAATTTGGAGGGGAGGGGATATTTCCAACTTGACAGATAAAAAGAAAACTATAAAATAAGAAAAAAAATAACTTAAGGAGGTTGAAATGTTTTTCCTGGCTGTCTTTGTAGGGGCGATAGCCATGTCAGTTCTCAGTAATATTCCTGTAATAGGAACAATTCTTGCCGGCTTCCTGGCAGGTATTATAGCAAAAGGTCCCGGCAGAGGAGCCTTAGCCGGATTCTTAAGCGGAACGATAGTAGGAGTACTCGCCACTTTGCTCTTTACAGCTATAGGGGGAGTATGGGGAGGAATACTTGGCGGACATCCGGGCGCACTCCTCGGTATGATTTTAGGAGCTGTATCTGGCGGCACCATCATCATTGCTTCTCTCTACTTTGGAATACTCGGACTTATAGGCGGAGTAATTGGCGGAGCTCTAAAAAGTAGATAAAATCTTGATTTAAGTTTTATTCCTCAAGAAGTAAATTTACCTTCTCCTCGATACTATTAGCCTTTTCAGGTATATCGGAAACTTTTGAAGCGGAAGTAAGAATATCAACCTTATAATTCTCTGGTTTCCATTCTCCGCCTCCTGAAGTAATCAGAAGCGTAACTTCATCGGGATTTTCTATCCTTTCAAGAAATTCTTTAACAGGTACCGGCAATTTCCAACCCTCGGTAGTGTGAATGATAATTTCCGCATCCCACTCTTTCTGATTGATTTCGCTTAATCCGGAAATATCTATCACACTTATATATACATCTTCTCCTTCCAGCCTTGAAGTAAGGGTATCCACCATAAGGTTCTTATAATCGCTACCCTGAGAAGCAATCAAAACCTTTTTACCGGAATCCGGAGAACCGACCTCAAAGGCTTCCGCGACATCCTGAATATTAACAAAAAGATAAACTCCGAATGCGATTACAAATAAAGCGATAAGCGAACCGAGCACAATTAAAACTCTCTTTAATATTTTCATTTCCCCTCCTTTTTCCTTTATTTTTGAATTTTACAAAAATCAATTCCTCAACTTCAGCGACATAATGATTTTATTGTATTAGAATTTCATGTCAACCCCTTTACCTCCCAACACACAATACAACCCAGTTAGTCCGTTGGTCGGTTGGTGCGTAAAAAAACAGAATAACCATCAATAAAAAACTCTTGACTAAACGATAAAAAAACCTTACAATGGTAATATCTTTATAAACTAAGTTAAAAAACAAAAAGGA
>CAZQNI010000165.1:0-4519 GCA_964594255.1 uncultured bacterium
AAGAGACTGGGGCTATGCTCCTGAATACGTTGAGGCGATGTGGTTGATGCTTCAGAAGGAAAGACCCGATGACTTTGTAATCGCCACAGGTGAAGCTCATAGTGTCAGAGAATTAGCAGAAGAAGCTTTTAAGAATATTAATGTTAAACTTGAATGGAAGGGGAAAGGAGCAAATGAAAAAGGTATAGACAAGAAGACGGGAAAAGTATTGATAGAAGTTGACCCGAATTATTTCCGTCCTACCGAAGTGGAATCCCTTGTTGGCGACTCCTCAAAAGCGAAGAAAAAATTAGGCTGGAAGCCAAAAATCAAGTTTAAGGAGTTGGTGAAGATAATGGTAAAGGCCGATTTGGAAGCGGAAAAGCCTAGATGAATAGCACATCATCAGGATTTAGGATTTTGGATTTAGGATTTAGTGAAAAATTTAAGTAAAAAATGAATAACTTTAAAGAACTTAAAGTGTGGAAAGAGGCACATAAATTAGTTATTAAAATCTACAAGATAACTGATAGCTTTCCAAAAGAAGAACTCTATCGCTTAACTAGCCAGTTATGCCGGTCTACTGCATTAATTCCAGCCAATATTGCAGAGGGACAAGCGAGACAAACAACCAAGGAGTACTTGCGATTCCTTTACACTGCAAGAGGTTCAATCGCTGAAACTAAATATCATTTGATATTAACACGAGACCTCGGCTATATAAAAAATTCTGTTTACATTGAAGTCATAAAAAGTTATAATAAAGTAGGTAAAATGTTAAATGCATTAATAAATTCTCTAAAAAAGCAAAGCTCCAATGAATAGACCCACCTTTCTAAATCCCAAATCCCAACCCCCAAATCCCAGAGGGAAGAATCAACTCAAAATCGATTCTTCTTTTTGGGCGGATAGGAGAATAACAGTAACCGGTGGAAAAGGATTTCTAGGGACACATTTGGTTCGTAACCTAAAAAGCAGGGGATGCGAAAGAATAATGATTGCGGATTTGCCCGAATACGACTTGCGAAATAAAGAAGATATATTGAAAATGTATGATGAACAAAAACCGGATATTGTTATACATCTTGCTGCTGTAGTCGGCGGTATCGGAGCTAACAGAGAAAATCCCGGGAAGTTTTTTTATGATAATGCTATTATGGGAATTCAACTTATTGAATACGGGAGACAGAAGGAATTGGAAAAGTTCGTGTGTCTTGGAACGATATGCTCATACCCAAAATTTACCTCGGTTCCCTTTAAGGAAGAAAATATATGGGATGGCTATCCCGAAGAGACTAACGCTCCTTACGGACTTGCAAAAAAAATGCTCCTCGTCCAATTGCAGTCTTACCGGCAGCAATATGATTTTAACGGTATATATATTCTGCCTGTCAATCTGTACGGACCGGGAGATAACTTTGAGGAGAAATCTTCACATGTTATACCCGCATTGATAAAAAAATGCGTTGACGCAAAAAAAGAGGGAAAAAACTACATAACCGCCTGGGGAACGGGAAAAGCAAGCAGGGAATTTCTTTACGTCGAAGACGCAGCTCTGGGAATAATGCTTGCAACCGAGTTTTATAATGAGCCCGAGCCTGTAAACCTGGGGGCAGGATTCGAAATAACAATAAAAGACCTTGTGAACTTAATTGCAGAACTAACTGGCTTTAGCGGAGAAATCAGATGGGATACTTCCAAACCGGATGGGCAACCCCGTAGAATGCTGGATACCAATAGAGCAAAAGAAAAATTCGGCTTCCAGGCAAAAACAGATTTCCGTGAGGGATTGAAGAAAACTATTTCGTGGTACGAGGGGAGAGGGGAAAACAAATGACAATTTTCAGTCATTTCTAAAAGATTCTTTATATATAAGTAATTTTTTACCGAAGAAGGTTGCAATTTTCGATTATTTTGTTTATATTTAAGGACTTGAGTGGAGGTACTAATAAGCACAGAAAAAACCAAAGTATCTAATGATTTAGTAAAAAGAACTTGCGATATTCTTCTTTCAGGAATCGGACTCGTAATTTCGGTTCCTGTATGGGTGATTTCTTCAATCGCTATTGTAATGGAGAGTGGAGGTCCAATCTTTATAGCTCAGGAAAGAGTAGGAAAGGATAGAAGAATATTCAAGATTTTGAAATTCAGATCTATGGATAAGAAAGCTCATGAGGAGTCACCAACCAATCATAAAGGAAACAGAACAGAGAGAATTACGAAAGTCGGAAAAATACTCCGGGCAACAGCTATGGATGAACTTCCGCAACTTCTATCAATTTTCTCTGGAGATATGAGTTTTGTTGGCCCCAGACCCATCCATCCGGAAGAGTTAAGAATAAATGGAAGCAAATACAGGAAATTGGAAGAAATACCCAATTTCAATATGAGGTGTACAATAAGACCAGGATTGACCGGAATAGCGCAGGTTTATAGAGGAAAATATGATCGTCTTGAGCGTAAAATCAAATATGATCTTCTTTATATGAAAAAACAATCTTTCATGCTCGACGCGAAGCTTGTTTTACTTTCTTTTTTTGTAACTTTATTCGGTAAATGGGAATAGCAAAAAATATAGTCAGATAAAGTTCGCCACTGATTTTAAAAACCCCTCTCTAATATTTAATACCTATCTTTCACTTTTTCCTTGGCTTTGACGTGCTCTTTATATGTTTCGCTGAATATGTGGTCTCCTTTACCTGTGGCTACGTAATACATGTAATTGGTTCTTGAAGGATGAAGAGCGGCCATTATGGATTGAAATCCGGGACTTGCGATTGGACCAGGCGGCAATCCTTTGTTTCGGTATGTGTTGTAGGGAGACTTTACTCTAAGGTCCTTATACATTACTCGCCCTTTATGCATCCCTAATGCGTAAAGAACGGTGGCATCGATTTGAAGAGGCATGTTTTTCTCCAATCTATTGTAAATAACGGAAGCTATAATCGGTTTTTCTCTGTCTACCATTGCTTCTCTTTCAATCATGGAAGCTATCGTCAGGATTTCATGAGCGTTGAACTCCATTGATTTGATTTTGAATTTCTGGGATGGTTTTATGACCTCGAAGAGTTTTGAAACCATTTTTTTTATAATATTTTCCGGTTTTTCTCCTTTATAGAAGATATATGTGTCGGGAAAAAGATAACCTTCCATAGTAGGTTGATTTATTTCAAGTTTTTTGATAAAATTTGTATCCTCGATGAGAGTCTTCAATTTTGGAATATCTATATCCGCTTCTTTATGTCTGCGAAACGCGTATATTGTTTCGTTTACCTTTAAACCTTCAGGGATTGCGACTTTCACCGTTAATCTTCTCCCTTTGATTAAACTTTTTAGTATCTCTCTGGGGTCTTCGTATACTTTGAATTTATACCATCCGTAGGAAAGACAAGTGGATTTTTCAAAGACAACAACCATTAGCTTAAAACCGAGTCTGTCCTGGATAATCCTTGCTTTTTTTAATTTTCTCGAAATAATATTTAAGTTATCACCTTCATCGATTTTGATTATTGCATCCTGGTATTTAGGCGACATCGCAGTAGGATACAATATAAAGCCGATTGCTATAATTATAAGTATGGCTTTAATTCTCATCAATATAGCCTTTAAGTATTAAGGATGCGGAAATTTTATCTATGAGTCTTTTGTCTTTCTTTTTCCCCAACTCAGAAGCGATTTCGGTTGCTTCTTTTGTGGTAAAACGTTCATCTTGAAGTTTGATGGGTATATTCAATTCTTTTTCGATTTCTTCTTTTATTTTCTGTACAAATTTTGCTCTTTGCCCTATTTTTCCTTTTGTGGTTAAAGGAAAACCCAATACCAATCCTTTGAAACTATATTCTTTGTGTAAATCTTTGAGCTCTCTTAGCAAATGTTCGGTTTTAACGGTTTTCTCCGGCTTAACTATGTTAAGATTATTGCTTATCGCAATTCCAGTCCATTTGATTCCTATATCGAGTCCAATCCAGTAATTCATAATCCAATATAATAATTTTAACTTTATTTTCAACCGCGAAAGAAACAAAAGAGATTATCGCACGGAGACACAGAGAACACTGAGATTTTAAACTGTTGGTCTGTGGGTTTGTATTGCCGTCGGCGGTCAGCTGTAAGCCTTTAAAGGGGGGTCTTGACAAAAGGGCATTTTTTTGTTAATCTTAAAAAAGTAAGTTGGTTTGATGAAAGATATTGTAAATTAAGAAATATCTCTGAAGATAGAGAAACGTAAGGAGGTAGAGTGCCAGTAAAGATAAGATTGAGGGTCGTGGGTAAAACAAAACAACACAGCTATAGGATTGTTGCGATTGAATCGAGAAATCCCAGAGATGGTAAATATTTAGAACAGTTAGGATGGTATAATCCACGTTCGAAAGAGCTCCAGATAGACGAGGAAGGAATTAAGAAATGGCAGGAAAAAGGTGCAATTCTGACTGATGCGGTTAAAGCTTTATTGAAAAGACCGAAGGAAGACGCGGGCGCAGGCAAAAGCAAGAAAACAAGTAAGAAGAAAAGCACGAAGAAGAGTACTAAGGCAAGTACG
>CAZQNI010000166.1:0-4503 GCA_964594255.1 uncultured bacterium
GAGAAGCGCTAACAGCAAGTCGCCTCAGTCGATAAACTTTTCTTCTTGGGAACATTATAATACGTTTAAGTACTTTTTCGGAAGGTTCCGGAATTTCTATGCTGCAAATGCTGGAACTGATATTCTGGTAACTTTTGAGAATATTGCTGCAATTTTCGCATTTCTCAATATGTTCTTCGACTCGTAAAATATCAACTCTTTCTAATTCGGCATCGATATAAGCTGATATTAACTCTTTAATGGATTCGCAACTCATTTACTTCCCTCCAAAAAATTTTTTAATTCATCCCTGGCTCTACTAAGTCTTGATTTAACTGTACCTTTTTCAATTCCAAGGACATCTGCTATTTCTTGATATTCCAACTTATTTATTTCTCTTAAAATTATTACCTCTTTTAATTTCGGCGACAATTTTTTTATCCCTTTTTCTATGTCGAGCTTTAATTCAATATTTTTCTCTTTTGTTTTTAATTTAAACAAATCCAAGCTAAATTTATTCTTTCTTTTTCTCCAATGATCGTATACTGTGTTTCTTGCTATTGTGAGCAGATAACCCTTCCAGTTCTTAATATCCTTGTTTGCAGCTTTCATTACTTTAATAAATGTATCTTGTAAAAGATCTTCCGCCTCTGCTCTGTTCTGAACCATCCCGTATATATATTTAAAGATATAATCGTGATAATCCAGGAATATATTCTCAATATCCATAACTAAAGACGCAAAAGCTCCTCTATATGTTCCATTTTTATGTTTTTATTAAATATATGTATCATCAGTTAAGACAAGTCTGTTTTCACCTAATCAAGTCAATTGAAAAGCAAAACATTTTTTAATAGTTCGGAGTATTTGCTGCTTAAGTTTTTCCAGGAGTAGTCCGGATGATTGGAAGTACCTTTAAATAAATGAGGTTTCTGGATGACCTTAAGGATAGAATCTGCAAAGGATTTTGGTTCCGCATCACAAATTATTCCGGAGGCGCCAATTAATTCTTTTATTTCTCTATTTTTGGTTATTGCAATAATTGGTAACCCGGTACGCAAATATTGATAAAGTTTTCCCGGAACAAGCCATTTATCCTCATCGCCGCTTCCGCCTATCAGTATTAGAGAATCCGATGCTATTAATTCAGATAGGGCTTCTTTAAGCGGTAAGTATCCTGTACTAACAAAATTTTTTAATCCTATATTCTTTGCCTTTTCTTTTAAGTTCTCTATCATAGACGGTCCTATATATTTAAAAACAATCTTATCCCGAAATTCAGGTTTTAAGAAGAATAGTTTTTTCAATCCCTCAAATATCAGATTTGGTCTAAATGTATCACTGAATGAGCCCATATATGTAAGAGTAAATTCATTAGTTTTTTTTCTTCTAT
Source organism: uncultured bacterium (assembly GCA_964594255.1). GTDB lineage: Bacteria > Hydrothermota > UBA3072 > UBA3072 > UBA3072 > JAFGHJ01. Next base: position 1,373 of record CAZQNI010000166.1, read on the forward strand.
GAGCTTTTACGAAAGATGCTTCGTCGAAACCATTTCTTATTAAATGGATTTTATTTTTATTTTCAGGATATTGTTTCTTTAGGTAATCCCCTATTTTTTGAGTAACAGTTACTACTGCAGAAGCTTTATTTATACATTGTTTTTCGATTTTCTTTGCAAGACGTTCTTCAACTTTAAGAAAGTATCTCCCCAGATAACTTCCAGTCCACTGGTCCCGGTAGTCGATAACGCATGGAATGTCTTTTATTGATAATAGTGGTATCATTAGGGAAAAAGGCGGGCAGGAGACAACTATTATATCAGTTCTTATTATTTTTCTTGATAGAAAAGGCAGCCAAAAGACTTTGTTGTCCGGAAAGGAAAAATAATCACGTTTTCCTGCTCCGGGCGTTGAAACTTTCCCGGGTAAAATATGTAGAGGGTCGGGGCAGAAAGACCTTATAACGTTTAAATCCTCTAATTTAAATGAAGTGTTATCCTTAGGGTAGCTGTAAGGAGGGTAAGGAGTATGAACTTCAACATCCCATCCCAGTTCTTTTAAGACCTTCGGGATATTGTATACCCTTTGCACTCCTCCCATTCCCATAGGAGGAAAGTAGTATGTAATCCAGCAAACTTTTCGTTTTACTGTTCGGTCTCCTGTTTCCCTTATTTTGTATCTTTTTCTATAGAGTCCTCTGGAGATACGTTAATTTTACCGCTTTTCCCTTTCATCAAATTCATGAAAGGTTTAAAAAGATCCATGGGTATAGGGAATACAGTTGTCGAGTTGTTTTCCGCGGCGATATCGTTTAAAGTCTGAAGATATCGTAGCTGGATCGTAATCGGAGATTGTTCCATTAGTTTCGCAGCCTCGACCAGTTTCTCCGCAGCCTGGTATTCACCCATAGCGTTAATTATCTTCGCTCTTCTGTCTCTTTCGGATTCCGCCTGACGCGCCATTGCTCTCTGCATGTCCTGAGGCAGGTCGACGTGTTTTATCTCCACAGTGCTTACCTTGATCCCCCAAGGGTCTGTTTCCTTATCGATAACGGTTTGAAGTTCTTTGTTGAGTTTTTCTCTCTCGGATAAGAGTTCGTCCAATTCCGCACTACCTACAACGCTTCTAAGAGTTGTCTGTGAAATCTGAGAAGTGGCAAATTTGTAATTTTCGATTTCAATTATTGCCTTCTCGGGATCCATAACTCTGAAGTAAACAACAGCATTGACTTTTACGGAGACATTGTCTCTCGTTATTACATCTTGAGGCGGAACGTCATGGGTAACGACTCGCAGGCTAACCCTTACAATTTTTTCGAAAAACGGAATGATAAGAACAAAACCCGGTCCTCTGACTCCTGCAAATCTTCCGAGGCGAAAAACAACCGCCCTTTCGTATTCCTGGAGAATGTTTACAGCATTAGCTAAAAGTATTAAGACAACAATTACAATTCCTATAAGTAAACCAGTCAATTTATACCTCCTTTTTTTTAACTTTTATAGTTAAACCATTCACTTCTACAACTTCTACTTCGGTGTCTTTTTTTATTTTTTTATCAGATACGGCATTCCAGTATTCACCTCTTATAAATACTGTTCCGCCTTTTGAATTTATGTCGCTGGCAGTTTTTCCAATTGCTCCTGTCAATCCTTCCTTCCCGGTTGTGGGTTTTCTTTTCATCGCTCTGATGGCGGCGCCTAAAGCGAATATAAAGAAGGCCGCAGTCGTTCCGACAGCGGCAAAAATTAATGGTTTCGAAATTTGAAGGAAAGTAGCGTCAGTATTTATTAGCATAATTGAACCTATGGACATCGATACAATACCTCCTATAGTTAAAGGTCCGTATGTCGGAGTTAAGACCTCCATAACGAACATAGCAATACCAAGTATTATCAAAGCAACGCCTGCATAATTTATCGGAAGGGTTTGAAAGGAGTAGAAAGCGAGGATAAGGCAAAGTGCGCCTAATAGACCTGGAATTATAGCTCCCGGACTCCTTATTTCAAATATCAGACCGTATAGACCAACGATGAACAAAATATAAGCTATATTTGGATTCGAAATCAATTTCAAAAGTTCTTCCCTAAAATTCATTGGTATGTTTTCTTTTTCTGCATTTTTTGTATCCAATTCCTTTGAGCCCTCCGGGAGTTCTACTTCCATACCGTGAATTTTTTCCAGCAGTTCATCAACTGATGAAACAATTAAATCGATTATTCCTAATTCCAGAGCTTCTTCGGCTGTTGCGGAGACGGATTCTCTAACTGCTTTTTCAGCCCATTCTATATTCCTGTTTCGCTTTTTTGCTATTCCCCGCAGGTAAGCAGCTGCATCTTCTGTTACTTTTTCCATCATTGTATCATCCCCTTTTTTCTCTTCTCCTCCTCCGATGCCTTGAGGGGAAATTGCTACGGGATGCGCTGCACCTAAGTTTGTTCCAGGTGTCATCGCTGCAATATGAGCCGCGTAAGTCAAGAAAACACCGGCGGAGGCGTCTCTTGCTCCTGCGGGATGAACGTAAACGACAATCGGAACACTAGAGTTTAACTCTTCTTTGACTATTTCACGCATAGCGACATCAAGTCCCCCAGGAGTATCAAGTAGAAGAACCAGAGCTTCCGCTTCTTTTTCTTCAGCTTTTTTTATTACTCTTTGGACGTAATTAGCTGTAATGGGGCTTATAACCCCTTCGACTTCACCTATAATAACAGTACTGCTGAAAAGCCATAAGATTAAATTCATGATTCTATAATACTAAAATCGAATAGGTAAGTCAACCCTGTTTCATAAACACCTTAACTGTATCTGTTATATTTATCGGGCAAGTTTGGAGAACGCAGCCAAAAAATCTACGGAGTTTAAAGATTAAATATCAAAATGGAAAAATACAAATCAAAGTTAAAAAAAACAATGACCACAGAGGACACAGAGGAATAATTGTGTATTAAAAAAGAAAAAAACACTGAGTACACAGAGAAAAAAACAAATAAAAACTCTGTGCTCTCCGTGGTTAAAAAAAGTTGGGGTTGAGAGAGGTGGGCTCTGTGTGTTTTTATTCATTTTGCTTTTTACTTTTTGATATATCATTTGTATTCGCACTTGACATCTAAAAATAATTTCCTATTATGAGTCCGTATGACTGATAAACAAT
>CAZQNI010000167.1:0-4502 GCA_964594255.1 uncultured bacterium
GGATATTCTTCTAAGACGCCTAGTTCTATTAGGTTTTTTAGAATATGTCTGTCCAGTATGGCAATGTCTGTGCCGAGTCCGATATTCCTAAGGAAATGGCTTGCTTCTTTCCATCCTATACCTTTTATGTTTTTCGCAAGATATTCGCGTAATTCTAAGGGAGATTTTGTTTTTTTTATGTTGCTGTAAATTGAGTTACTATCGCAGAAAAATTTATTTCTGGCCTCAACCAGGTGTTCCGTTTTCTTGTTTTTGAATCTAACCTTCTGGAGTTCTTTATTTATCTCTTTTTTTGTGCCTTTAAGGAGAATATCCTTTTTCTGCATTTCCAATATTGCTTCCCAACACAGTTTTGCTTTCGATTGGGGTGTTAAAATGCAGAAGGCTAGTTCTGTAAATAATTCTTCCGCACTTGCGTTTTCTCCAATCTTTTTAAATGAGTTTAACCTTGATTCAATTTGTTTTTTGAATTTCGAATATACTTGTTTTATTTCTTTAACGATTTTTTTATCAAGTTTCAATTTTTCAGATTTATCATATCGACTTGATTATATATGTCAAGATGTTAATCTTTTCGATCCACTTTTTTAACCGCAGAGGACAAAGAGATTTTATTTATTTTTCCCATAAAGCCACAAACCGATTAACTCACAGAATACGCAGAGTACACACAACAATACCTCAGAAAATTTAACCACATAGAATACAGGACCATTTCACTCAATTTCTGAAAGTAATGCAAGAGAAAACCACGCCGATGAAAACTCTCAACAGCCAAGTCAGCTGCAGCGATTTGTTGGGCAGCCTCAATCTGAAGATGTCTGCCGCTATTCTTCTAAATCACCATCTTTCTTGAATGCCTTATGCACGTTTGCCATTGGGCAGGTATCATTATAGCTACAGTTCGGACAAAGTATGAAAAAAGATAAAGGCATATGCAGGAACAATAGTACCAGAAGCCCCAGCACGATTAGGGGATATTCTTGCCAGTACAGGCGAAATAACCAATAGAAGCCGAATACGTAGCCTCCGATACCAAGAACTCCCAGTAAAACCAGGTGGATTTTAAACGACTGGATACCGGATTTCCCTTCTTTTTTTTTGTACAGCACCATCGATAGAAAAGGCGCGAAGTATAGTTGGTACAAGCCGGGACAGTACCCACCACGATAGGGACATCCAGCGCAGATACCCGCCATGGGGAGGTTAACCAATACCCAAAACAAAAGGAAGATACCTGCTAGATATATGGAACTCTTTGCCAGCAAATAGGTTGAGCCTATGTAAAAGACTACTAAAGGGATAGCAGGCAATAAATGCAGCATTCGGTCTTTTTTAGACCATTTATCCACATATTTCTTCTGGCGCATGGGTCTCTTTTTTTTCATATCGCATTATAATAGAACTTCTATCTCTGTCAATCTGAAAGTCTGTTAATACCTAATATCTTTTTTAATATTAGAAAATTTATTTTTTTCTCTGCGTTCTTTTTTCCGCTGTTTTAGAAATAATCTTTTTTAGTGTTTATAAATTAAAAGATATAATTTTATTTAATGTGGCTTAATTTCGGGTTTTTTGTGTTTAGTAGTTTAACAAAATTTTACTTTGTGTATTTGCGCCTTCGGCAAATTAGAATTAGGGAAAAACTACACCTTGACAAGACCAATAATCTACCTATCATAATTTGAAACGGTTTTAGGTTTGGAATCATTACAAAATTAGATTTAAATAAATGCCGGAAGGAGGCAAGTATGAAGAAGTTTAATGAATTGTTGCAAAGAGCTGACTGGAAGTCAGAAAAACATGTTCCTGTAATCGAAGTTTTGGAAAAGGGGGAAAGCGTTAATGTTAAGGTTTCGGTTGGTAGGGAAATTCCTCATCCCAACAAAACCGAGCATCATATTGCATGGATCGAAGTTTATTTTCAGCCCGAAGGAAGCAAATTCCCGTATATGGTCGGTAAAGCCGATTTTGCAGCGCATGGAGCGTCTGTTGAGGGTCCCGATACAAGTACAGTTTATACGGAGCCTAGTGCAATTCTATCTTTTAAGACCGGAAGGTCCGGTGTCTTATATGCTTTTTCCTATTGTAATATCCATGGTCTATGGGTTAATGAAGAGGAGTTGGATATATAGTTATTAGTGAAACGATAAATAAAATATTAAAAATTAAAAAGCAAAATTACAAATAAAAATGCAAAATTTCTTGTGCTATTCAAGGATGTATAGCTTTTTTTATATATTTATGGAATTTAATCTGTATTTTTCCATTTTGATATTTGATTTTTGAACTTAGCGGCTTTGCCGCGCTGGGGGTTTTCCTACTTGAATTATCTTTAAATTACAGTATAATTGAAAAATATGGAAGCAAATTATCTGTCTTTTTTCCGAGAACTTAAATCCAAAAATTTTAATTTTTTTACAGTAGGAGGATTAAAAAATGAAAAAATTAGGAGTTTTCGACAAATTTTTTCTTCTGATAATTTTAGGTTTACCCATAATGTTGCAGGCAGAATTTCCAAAAGAATTGAGTTTGCTTGAGCCCCCTATGGACGAGTTTATAGATTCCTTGATGAAAAAGATGACACTGGAAGAAAAATTAGGGCAGTTAGCTCAGTATTCCGGAGGTGGGAGCCTTGGTTTTAACACCAAAATAGATGAAGAGAAGAAAGAATTGGTAAGAAATGGCAAGATCGGGTCTTTCTTACATGTTCTGGGTGCTGATTTTCTTGGTGATCTTCAAAAAATTGCTGTAAAAGAGTCTCGACTTGGAATTCCTTTAATCTTTGGACTGGATGTTGTTCACGGTCTAAAAACTATTTTTCCGGTGCCTCTTGCGTCTGCCTGCAGTTTTGAACCGGAAGCAGTAGAGCGAGCAGCAAGAATCGCAGCAATTGAGGCTGCGGCTTGTGGAATACACTGGACTTTTGCTCCAATGATCGATATTGCGCTCGACCCAAGATGGGGAAGAATTGTAGAAGGAGCGGGGGAGGATCCTTATTTGGGTGCGGTTATGGCAAAGGCTCAGGTAGATGGTTATCAGGGTGATGGTTTAAGCTTTGAGAATACCATTCTTGCCTGTCCTAAGCATTATGTCGCTTATGGCGCGGCGGGGGGTGGAAGGGATTACAACAGCGCGGAAGTCTCTAGGCGAACTCTTAATGAGGTTTATTTACCGCCTTTCCTCGCTGCGGTAAAGGCAGGAGCTGGTTCGCTTATGTGTGGCTTTAACGATATTAATGGCGAACCCATGTCTGCAAACAAAGAGCTTTTAACTGATTTGCTTAGAGAAAAATGGGGTTTTGAGGGTTTCGTAGTGAGTGATTGGAACTCTGTTTCGGAACTTATAAATCACGGTGTGGCAAAAGATAGGGCGGAAGCAGGTAAGAAGGCTCTAACTGCAGGTGTAGATATGGATATGACAAGTGGAATTTTCGGGGAAGAGATTTTAAGGTCCGTGAAAAAAGGCGAAATATCGGAAGTACTGGTAGATAAAGCAGTTAGAAGAATTCTCGAGACCAAATATAAACTCGGGCTCTTTGACGATCCGCTTAAATATTGTAAAGCTGAAGTTGAAAAATCTGTGATTTTAAAGGAAGAACATATCGGGTTCGCGAAAGAGATGGCTTGTAAATCCATAGTTTTGCTGAAAAATGAAGCGGGTATTCTTCCTTTAGCCAAAGATATAAAGAAAATTGCGGTTATTGGATCTCTTGCGAATGATAGTAGCGCACCTCTTGGTTCCTGGAGGGCTTTCGGTGAAAAGAAAGATGTTGTAACAGTACTGGAAGGAATAAAAAATGCAGTAACTGAGGAAACGGAAGTTTTCTACGCAGAGGGATACGGAATCAATAAAGATGATGAAAGTGGTTTCGAAGAAGCTGTTTCAGTGGCATCCCGGGCGGATGTTGTTGTACTGGTTTTAGGAGAATCGGCTGATATGAGCGGAGAAGCTAGAAGCCGCTCTGAGATTGACCTTCCCGGTGTTCAGAAAAACCTTGTAAAGCAGGTAGTAGAAACAGAGGCTAATGTAGTAGTTGTTCTTATGAATGGAAGGCCACTTGCTATTCCCTATTTGAGCGAAAACGTTCCGGCGATTCTGGAAACCTGGTTTTTAGGTATTCAATCGGGAAATGCAATCGCCGATGTGTTGTTTGGTGTATATAATCCCGGAGGAAAACTCGCTGTGACCGTCCCCCGGAGTAGGGGACAGATTCCCATTTTTTATTTTCATAAAAATACAGGCAGACCGGCTTCACCTGAAAACAAATATACTTCCAAATATATCGATATACTGGTAAGTCCTTTATATCCTTTTGGGCATGGTCTGAGTTACACTAAATTCAAATATTCAAAATTAAAAATAAAAAATAAAAAAGTTAAAGCAAACGATTCTTTAGAGATAAACTTCTCTCTAAAGAATACAGGTAAAGTTTCTGGCAGCGAAGTTGTTCAGTTTTATGTTAAGGATATTGTTGCTAGTGTAGCTCCTCCGGTAAAAAA
>CAZQNI010000168.1:0-4496 GCA_964594255.1 uncultured bacterium
TTAGGAGTATGAGTGAAAATGATCGAATTTGGGGGTAGTAATTGTGCGAACTCCAAAGCATACTTGTGGTCATTCCTTGCCGCCCATGCTTCTTCGCCTTCCGCTTTTACAGAAGGCAGAAACCAGGTAAAATTGAATATGATTAAAAATATCATAAGCGCTTTTATCGACTTTACTTTGTTCTCTAAACGGTTTGCTAAGTAACTGAATCCCAATCCGGTAAAAATAGAAAGTGCCGGATATGATAGTATTGAATAGCGAACATCCTGCCCGAATCGATAGCTTCCCGCGTAGAAGAAAAGGAAGACACCCCAGAAAATCAGTAACCATCCCAACAGTACTGCTTTATTTTTTAGATGGTTTTTATAGAAAAACAGCCCTATAAATCCGAATATAGAAAATATCAGAGGAAAGTGTCTGTTGGTAAAATAAAATGAGATATTTGTGACTAAATTGTAAGGCAAATAATTAAGGGAAAACTTTGCTCCCTGAGCCCCCCAGCTCTGTCCTCTTACCGAGTATAAGTGTAGCAAAATAGCTGTGGATAGAAAAAGGAAAAGAATTCCGAACAGGTAAAGCTCTTTTCTCTTAAATACACCCGGTTCCTTTATTAAATATATTAGAAAGACTACGGCGACCACTAAAAAACTTTCAGTTCTGAAATTAAGAGAAAACGCCAGACAGGTTACGAAAAACAGAAGATTGACGGGTTTTTTATCCCTCAGATATACAAGAGAAGCAAGTATTGCCAGCCCGGTGAAAAAGACCGTGGATGGTTCCACAGCAGAGGTGTTGAACCATTGAAGGTTTACCGGTATGAGTATATATGTTAAACAGGCTATCAAACTCGCGAATGTGTCTTTGAAAAGTAATAAAGAAATTAAAAATATTAAGGGTACCATCAATCCGAAAATAATGTTGTTTAAAATAAATGTGAATAATTCTTTTGTGCCGAATGTTCTGAATATAACGCTTATCAAATAAGGATATGCCGGAGGTTGTTTATTGTATTCTTCCTCGACGACTGTTAGTTCGTTGTTTTCAAAGTAACCTTCGTTACACATCACAGCCTTTTTATGATGGGCTATATTCTGAGCAATACTGTTATAAATATCTTCATCATAAAATATTCTGTGAGTTCTGGGAGCCACAAACGCTGTTGAGCATACCCCGAGTACAGCAAGGAATAATAAAAGGAGTAAATGCTTATTTTGGATTTCCGAAAAGATTTTTTTAATGTATTTGAAACTGAATATAAACGCGATTATAAGAAGGAAAAAGTTTAATTCGAGAAGATAAACGTAATAACCGGATAAAAATGACTGGATTTTATTGGCTATCATTATTTAATAAAACTCCTCATTTTTAAAAATACAGATATTTAATAAAGCTATAAACATACCTGAAAAATACCTTGCCTACCTCGATGTGAGATTCCCCGTATTTTCTTCTGTATTCGTGCGCCGGCACTTCAGCCATTTTATAACCTTTTTTTAATGTTTTTATAATCATTTCCTGTTCTATGGTTGTTATATTTTCCCGCAGATCGAGATCTTTTAATACCGCTCCTCGAATAGCTCTGAATCCGTTTTGACTGTCGCTCAATCTTACTTTGAATCTATTATTGATACAGAAAGTTATAAAGGAACTTCCAGTAAGCCTTAAGAATTCATCAAATCCTCCATGAAGTTCGCTGGATCCTCCGAATAATCTTGAACCCGTGACGTGGTCCGCTTCTCCTTCTTGAATGGGTTTAGTTAGTTTTGGTATATCATTCGGGTCATGAGAACAATCTGCATCGATGAAAACCACAATGTCATCGTCCGATACATGTTCCGTGGAAGTTCTTATAGCTGCACCTTTACCCTTTCCCTTTTGCAGGATAACTTTCGCGCCCGATTTTTCCGCGATTTCTCTTGTTTTATCTTTTGAATATCCGTCGATTACGATAATTTTTTTTGTGTATTTCTTGCAACCTTTTATTATTTCTCCGATAGATCTTTCTTCATCTTTTGCCGGTATTACCACACATAAATTTTTAATCAAAGTCATTATGTTTTCTCCCTTATAAATAAATTGCTTAAAATATTCTGATAAGCCTCACAGGGTGTCCAGCAGTGAGGACACTTACCATTTCTGATTTTTTTATTCAAAAGTACGGAATTCTCACTTTTTAGTATTTTTAAAAGGTCGTAATTATACTCTCTTAAATTTCCCATAATTACATTATAACCGGTACATGGGTAAACATTTCCGATAGGATCTATAAAACAGGATATCTGCCCTGACTTACAACCAAAAGGGCTCCGATTGCTTGACAGGTAGCTCTTTATATTTTTCATATACGTATATTCTAATAAAGATATTGGGTTTACAAGAGTAAATCCTTTTTTCTTGATAAAGTCATCGATAAGATGGATAATCTTTTGTTTGTCGAAATACATAGGGTCATTCGAGTATAAATTTTCTGAATAATGATAAATATTTAGATGTATATCTGAATATTTTAAATCTGGAATATAATCTTTTAGTTCTTCAAAAAAATTCTCGAAATGATTTATGTTAAACGGCGATAATGTACATCCTATATATACTTTGATATGTTTGTTTTTCTTTAGTTCCTTATAAGTTTCTATAGCGTTGCCGAAAGAATTCTTGTTGCCTTTTATTTCGTTGTGAATATCTTTTTTCCCGTCCAGACTGACAGTTATAACCAAATTGTTAAAGTCCAGAGACGATATTTTTTCCGTGGTTTCGGTGATCCGTTCAGTTAAAAATCCATTGGTCGGATAATGCAGCAGGACTAAATTTTTCATGTTATTTTTTATGCTTTTGGTTATGTCTAATAGATCTTTTCTTAAAAAAATTTCTCCCCCGGTTATATCTATCCAATTAAAATAATCGTTAATATTAAAGAACCTGTCCATTTCTTCAAAAGATAATTCATTTTCCGGCTTTTTTTTCCAGATATGACATGTTTTGCACTTCAGATTACACTTATTTGTAATCGCAAAGGTTAGTTTATATGGATGTTTTAATCCGCCGGATGCAGATAATAATATGTTCTTTGAAAGGACTGAATAACTTTTTATTTTTTTTAATGAACTCATCTTTCTTTTAGTCCTGTTATTTTATATAATCCGTATTTATGATTTTTATAATGGTACTCCTTTATTATCTCATAATCATATTTTTCTAGAATGTTAGCGGTAAATTCTCTTTGTATATCGCTGTAATCCACATGCGACCAGTAGTTATAGTGGATATAGACGCCTCCTTTAAATCGGTTAAGATGACGCTCTACTACCCCGGGGTTATAAGTCTCAGCCGAAGTCTGTATAGCGCTTTTTTTGTTTATTAAAAACATATTTGGGTTATGAGTATAAATTATTGAATTTAAAGGTAATAAACTGACAAATTCCATCGCGTATTTACGATCCATTCTGCACAACTCGCTTTCGCCTTTGGTTTTTGACCTTACAAAAGGTAGAAACCACGTAAAGCTAAGTATAATGAGCAGTATTGAGATCATTCTAATTGATTTTATTTTCTTTTTTAAAAATTTTCCTACTGCAGAGACTCCCAATCCGGCAAAAATTGCCAGCGGAACATAAGATAATAAAGAAAAACGGATACTTAAACCATCGCTAAATCTATAACTACCCGCATAGAAGAATAAAAACACACCCCAGAAAGTCAAAAACCATCCCAATAATATTATTTTATCTTTTATATAACCTTTATTATAAAAGGAAAACCCTATGAGTGCGAATATTGAAAATATTATCGGAAATTCTTTATTGTTAAAATAAAACAATAAATTGGTGACGAAATTATAGGGGAAATAAGCCAGGGAAACCTTTGCTCCCTCTGCTCCCCAACTCTGTCCTCTGACTGAGTATAAGTGAAGTATAATAGCCGTTGATAGGAAGAATAAAAGAATCCCGAAGGTATAAAACTCTTTTCTCTTAAAAATACGGGGTTCCTTAATTAAATATATTAAACCAACGATTGCGAATAGGAGAAAACTCTCAGTTCTGAAATTTAAGGAAAAAGCCAGGGAAGTTACGACAAAGAAAAGATTAACAGGCTTTTTATCCCTTATATATATTAAAGTAGCCAGTACCGCTAAACTTGTAAAGAAAGCCGTCGATGGTTCCACAGCGCAGGTATTGAACCACTGAAGATTCACAGGAATAAGTATATATGATAAACAGGCTATAAAACTAACAAATATGTCTTTAAAAAGCAGAAAAGAAATTAAGAATACAATAATCACCATCAATCCGAAAATAATGTTGTTTAAAACAAAGGTAAACAATTCATTTGTGCCAAATGTCCTGAATATAACACTTATTAAATAAGGGTAGCCAGGAGGTTGTTTGTTATATTCCTCGGCTATAACTTTTAATTCGTTGTTTTCATAATAGCCTTCATTACACATCACAGCCCTTTTATGATGAGCTATGTTCTGAGCAATACTGTTATAAATGTCT
>CAZQNI010000169.1:0-4488 GCA_964594255.1 uncultured bacterium
TAGTGGAGTCCATATTATCTATAAGAACTTTAGTCTTTTCAAGATTTGCACTTCCATCTGATATGGTTTTATTTAATTCTTCTCTGTTTTCTTTCAAAAAAAGCTCTAACTCCCTGAGAGTAGAACCTAACGTTACAAAAGTTCCCTCACTACCTGCCATAGTACCCCTGAGTGTTTTCAACAAATCTTCAAGTTGCTCGGTAATACCTCCAACCTCTACCGTAGAAAGCCCTCTGTTCGGCTCGCCCCGTAAAGTTTCAGAAATATCAAGAGGTTTATCCGAAACACCGGGTTTAATAACGATAGTTTTCGTACCACTTATCATAGCAACATCCTGAATCGACGCTGTCGCATCTTCTTTTAGAATAACACTTTTTTCTATCCAGACCCTGACTAAAACCCCATCTCTTTTCATCTGCATACCTATAACCTTACCCTTTTTTATACCGTAAACTCTTACAGGATCACCCTTGGTCAATCCGCTAACATCGTCATAAAAAATATTCAAATAAAAACCTTCTTTGCCAACATTAAAACGCAAAAGCCAGAGCTGACCAAATACAAAAATCACCAAAACCAATGTCAAAAAAATTCCCACTTTAATAGCCTTTTCTTTTTTAACCATAAAACCCCCTATGATATGAACTATTAGCAAATTTATGTTTATTTACAGAAAACCTCTTATTTGATCGCTTCAATCTTCTTACGAGAAATAAAATATCAAAAATTAAAAAGCAAAATGACAAATAAAAATACAAAATCATCTCTTGCCCTTCAGCGTTAAAATGCTTGAAGCGAAAATTTTACCAATTTCATCTAATTCGTCCAAAAACCAAACAACTTGTTCAGACGTAACTCTCTTACTATCTCTAAGTAGATTAATCCATAACTTACTCTCATTAGTCGATTTAAGAGAATAATTAAAATAGCTAGTAAAATCCTTTTTACTACTTGCTGACTGCCCTTCAACATAATTACCCAAAATACTCGTAACACTACGAAGCAACTGGTCTCCAAGTCGCTTAGAAACATTGTCTTTAGGCAGATTATCTAAAAATTCAATGAGCTTTAGCACAAAGCTATACAATCTTTTTTTGAAATCATTTTTAAACTTTGATTTGTCATTTTCTATTTTCATATTTAATTTTTGCATTTTAGCGGCTTTGCCGCGTTATGCGAACACGATTCTCGAAAGAACATAATCGAGAAAAAGAATTAGAATTGTCGAAGATATAACAGCCTTAGTGGTTGCCTCGCCCACTCCTTCCGCACCACCCTCAGCTCGTAGACCATAATAACAACCCATAATGGTCAACGTCAAACCGAAAGCTATAGATTTAATAAGACCGCCGTAAAGAGTTATAGGATAATAATTTAGACGTACTCCTCTCCAGTAAATAGCGGATGTAATATTAAGACTCATTACAGAAAGAATCCATCCGCCGATAACCCCTGTGAGCTCCGCGATTACTGTAAGAACCGGCATAACAATAATTCCCGTAAAAACTCTGGGCACAACAAGATGCTCTATAGGATCAATCGCGAAAGCTTCAAGGGCATCTATCTGTTCCGTTACTTTCATAGAACCAAGCTCTGCCGCTATTGAAGAAGAAACCCTGCCGGCAATCACAAGACCCACAATCAGGGGGCCGAGCTCTATAAACAATGCCTTACAAACGGACATCCCGATATACACATCTGGCATATATTGCTTTGCCTGATAATGAGCCTGATAAGCGGTAACCATACCCATAAAAAGGGAAGTAAACATTACAATCGATATTGATTTAACACCCTGAAAGAATATCTGTTCGACAAACAAATCGAACTTTCTGAATAGTCCCTTTACATTCAAAAAAGTACGTGCTGTAAGGATAAAAATACCGCCTACATACTCCATGCTTGAGAGTATACTTTCTTTTATTGTCAGCATAGTCTATTTATATAACATTATTTTGTACAAAGTCAAGAAGAAATCTCTGTATATAAGGAGTCCCGGCAATTATATTACCCTCCAGAATTTTATTTCCTCCCATCTCATCCGTTATCACTCCCCCTGCTTCCTCTACCAATATCCAGCCCGCGGCGACATCCCATGGAGATAAAGCAAATCCAATATCGCCGTCAATTCTTCCTGCCGCAACTTCTGCCAATTGTAAAGCTGCCGCGCCAAAAATCCTTATAGAATTAACCTCGAGTATTAAATTCTTTAAAGCGTCCATAATTTTACCCCTTCTTTCATAAGCTGAGGCAGGAATACCAATGGTAACCAATGCCCTATCGGGATTTTTTTGTTCCGAGTGTTTTATTCGTACACCATTCAAAAAAGCTCCCCTACCTTTTTCTGCGGAAAAAACCTCATCCTTAATCGGTTCATAAACGACACCCGCTTTAATTTCAGAATTTTCTTCATAAGCAATGGAGACGCAAAAACGCGCTATACCATGCATAAAATTATGAGTCCCGTCTAATGGGTCAACAATAAACCTCCCTTTACCGGCAATAGCATCTCCTTCTTCGGAACAAATACCCACACCGGGGAAGTTTTTTTGCAATTCACTTTTTATAAACTCTTCGGCTTCTTTGTCCGCTTTAGTAACAAAATGGCTATAACTTTTTCTCTGAATATCTCCCTTCTTAAGAGAACCGTAATAATCACGAATTAAATCCCCGGAATCTCTTGCAATTTCAATTACTTTATCTAAAACAATAACCTCCTTACAAAAAATTCAGCGCCTATAGAGTTACTTTTCTGTTTTTTGAATTCATTTTTTAATTTTGATTTGTCATTTTCCATTTTTATATTTAATTTTTAAATTTTTTATGTTATGCTCTTGGATGAGCTCTTTTGTACTCCTCTTTTAACTTTTCAATGCTTACATGAGTGTAAATCTGAGTAGTCGACAAAGATTCGTGTCCCAAAAGCTCCTGAACCGCACGGAGATTCGCGCCACGATTTAAAAGATGAGTCGCAAAGGTATGTCGCATTGTATGAGGGCTCATCTGATTTAATGTAGCAACTTTGACTATCGCCTTTTTTACGATTCGCTGGAGATCCCGCTGCGTTAGTCTTTTTCCGGATTTACTCAGAAAAAGAGCGCCTTCTTTATATCCTCTTGCCTCGGATATATACCTGTTTAAAGATTCAAAAGCTGCCCTCGCAACAGGAATTATTCTTTCTTTTTTACCCTTACCGTAAACTCTGAGTAATTTACTGTTCATATCAAACATCGATAGATCTAGATTTACAAGCTCCGAAGCGCGAATACCTGTGGCATAAAGTGTTTCAAGAATAGCTTTATTTCTTATATCAAGTTCTTTTTCCTGGGCAGGAAAATCAAGCATTTTTCTCATCTCTTCTTCGGAAAGAAATGAAGGAATGCACCTTTCGGTCTTTGGAGTTTTAACTGAAACAGAAGGATTTCCTTTTATTATTTTATTCATCTCAAGAAACTTACAAAAAGATTTTATCGCCGAAAGCTTCCGGGACACGGACGATTTTTTATACCCATAAGAAAGGAGTTCTCCCATAAAAGACCTAATATCTCTTCTGTCAATCTCGGAAATATCTCCCTTTCCGTTTTTCTGCAAGAAAGAACAGAATTCTTCTAGATCAGTCTTGTAACTTTTTACTGTAAAATCCGAAAACCTTCTGCGTACTAATTCTTCAATATAACTATCTATTAATTTATCCATTTATTACCCAAAAAGAACTAAAGAATTTTTTGTTTTTCTCTGTGATCTCCGTGTTTTTCTTTTTTTAATAACACTAAATTCTCTGTGTCCTCTGTGGTTAATTTGTTTTCACGTTTTAAGTTTCTTCTTTTTAACGGCTGGTAGAAGTAAGTTATTCAGTATCAACCTGTAACCCGGAGAATTTTTATAAAATTCCAGATAAGTTGGCGGATCACCTACAAGATGGGCATAATCTTCGGGGTCATGACCTCCAAAAAAAGAAAAGCTCCCCTTCCCGCATTCTCCATAAACGTACCTAACTTCCTTTGTATTTGGAACATCACCTAAAATGATAACATTCATCTTCAACTTATCCCTGTTAAAACCTGTATCCTGACCGAGAAACTCCTTTATTCTCTCGGTGTGATTCTGTGTTAAAATAGCAGGAATAATATCTCTTTTTGCCATAAAAGTTCGGAGAAAAAAATAACTATTCTTCCCTCTTCTGAGGGCAATATATGTTATATCTACATCCGAGTGTTCGTAAATATTCAAAGATGTTATAATGCCTATATTCTTTAAAAAAAGTGTATTATTATAATCTGCTTTTATGTTTAGTTTTGAGTCAACGCCGTCGCCATCAATTTGAGAAGGAACAATATCAACTCCGTAGTAAGAAAGCGCAATATCCAGCGTAATTGGAGCAGAACACATGGCAAACAGAAAACCGCCTTCTGACACATAACGTTTAATTGTCTGAGCAACATCATGTTTCATGTGCCATACTTTGGGATAACCCAGACTTCGAGCTTT
>CAZQNI010000170.1:0-4483 GCA_964594255.1 uncultured bacterium
CATCAAATAAAAAGTTTAATAAAATCATTATTTATGGAGGACTTTTTTTATTTAACAAAAGTATACTATTTTTAGCGAAAAAATCAATATATTTTTCTCTGCGAGCTCCGTGTCTCTGCTCGATAATATTTTTTAGGGTGGGGGTTATTTATCCCCAGTTCTCATAAAATTCCGGCTTACGGTCTTCAAAAATATCGTTTAAATCAGTAATTTTTTTATCTCTGGCTTCTTCGGGATTTATATCGATCGAAAAAATACCTTCCTCGTCTTTTCCTGCTTTTAATATTACTTTTCCCCAGTGATCAACAATTTCACTTTCGCCGGTAAACTCGTTCTTACTACCGAATCTTTCCTCTATTCCGGTTCTGTTAGCAAGAACAATGAAAACTCTATTTTCTATTGCTCTGGTAATAGCTGCTTTCTGATAATAAGTTAAAACGAGATTAGCCGAATGAAGAATAATATCGGCTCCTTTTAAGGCAAGCGTCCTCATCGCTTCCGGAAAAATCCAATCAAAACAAACAAGCAAACCAATATTAATATTACCAACAGGGAAAACGGGAAAGCCCATATTTCCTGACTTGAAAATAGCTTTTTCCTCACGAAAAAGGTGTACTTTTCGGTAAACTCCTATAACACCTTCTCCGTCAAGAAGAATACTCGAGTTGTAAAGATGCTTCCCTTCTCTTTCGAGAAAGCCAACTGCCATTGTAACGCTATTTTTCCCGGCAATACCGATCAGCTCACCCGTTAACTTACCCCCTATCTCTTCACTTAAAGAATAAGCTTCTTCGGAATCTTCAAAAGTGTAACCTGTAAGAGCGAGTTCCGGAAGAACAAGTATCTCAGGTAAATCTGGCCTTGTAATATTTTCCCTGATTAACTCCAGATTTTTTTCAGGATTACCAAAAATAGGCGAAAATTGAAAAAAACCAACTCTCATGTAAAAATCTCCTTAATAAATATATATTATATAAAAAAAACTAAAAAGTAATTTACGATAAATGTCAAAAAAATCCAAATTTAAAGCCGGAAAAACCAAGAAAATATTTATGCTCTGGGATTTTCTTTGACTTTTTCTATCGCTTCTAAAACAATTGAGGTAACTTTTGAACGAAACCCCGAGCTATCCATTCTCGTTTTTACAACCGCATGCCCCACATCACTGGTTGTATAAAAGGGTTCACACTTTGTTAGAGCCAGAGCAATTATTTCTTCTCTATAAGGTTTGCAATTCTCATAATCAGGATAACTTTCAAAGATATCGCTCAGAATATTCTCAACTAAATTCTCCATGTAATTTCTTCTGTCCATGCCGTTATTATAACAAAAAAATTAAAAAATTCAAGTGCCTAAAAATAGCTATTGGCTGTTTGCTTTTAGCTGTTAGCAAAAAAATCGGAGCCTGTGGGTATGTTAATTCGCTAAAAGCCAAAGGCTAATAGATAAAAGCTGGGTATAGGAGTGATGGGAGGAGTAATTATAAAATAGTTCTTGACAAAACTCCTTTTCCCTATATATTTAAGCCAAGAATTTATATTAAATAAGTTAAAAAGTATAAAATTAGAAAGGAGAAAAAATGAAGACTTTTTCATTGAAGAAGGAAAACATCAAACAAGATTGGTGGATTTTAGATGCCAAAGACAAAATTTTAGGGAGATTAGCTTCCAAAGCCGCATCTATATTAAGGGGTAAACATAAACCCGATTTTACTCCTCATCTTGACAACGGTGATTTTATCATCATAATTAATGCCGATCAAGTAAAACTCACTGGTAAAAAAGAAGAGCAAAAATTGTACAGGAAACATAGCGGTTATATTGGAGGACTAAAAGAAATTCCTTTCAAAAAGAAAAAAGAGAAAGACCCCGAAGGAATAGTAATTGACGCGGTTCGCGGTATGTTACCTAAAAACAGACTAGGAAGACAAATGATAAAGAAATTAAAAGTATATTGTGATGAAAAGCATCCGCATGAAGCTCAGAAACCAAAGAAACTAGAGGTAGGAGTATAAAAAATGGAAGAAATTACCATTGCGACCGGAAGAAGAAAGAATGCAGTAGCAACTTCTCGTTTTTTACCCGGAAGCGGTAAAATTACTGTAAATAAAAAAACGGTAAAAGAATATCTTAAATCAGACCGTCTTGTCTACGAAGTACGAAAGCCGCTTGAGAGAGTCGGCGTCCAAAATGATTTTGATATAAATATCGTAACCAAAGGTGGAGGCCTTTCAGGACAAGCAGATGCTATAAGATATTCAGTTGCTAAAGGTCTTGTTAAAATAAAAGAAGAATACAAAAAGCCATTAAAAGATGCCGGCTACTTAACAAGAGATGCACGAGTTAAAGAAAGAAAAAAATATGGACTTCGAAAAGCAAGAAGAGCTTTTCAGCATTCAAAGAGATAGGAGGATAGAGTGGCACTACAATTTAAAGATCTTTTAGATGCGAGGGCGCATTTCGGACACAAAAGAAGAAACTGGAACCCCAAAATGGAACCTTATATCTACACAGAAAAAGATGGTTTACATATAATCGATCTTCGGAAATCAGTGGAATTATTAAAAGATGCTTATCGTATTGTATCTAATACTGCAGCAAAGGGAGGAGAATTTCTATTTGTGGGGACAAAAAAGCAAGCACAGAATATAATAGAAGAAGCGGCAAAAAGAGTTAATGCCTCTTACGTTAAGGAACGATGGTTGGGTGGCACTCTCACAAACTTTAGCGTAATACGGAATAGTATCAATAAATATAACGAACTTTGCGAACAGATAGAACAAGAAAACTTCCACGAATTACCGACAAAAACGCAAAGTCGTCTTTTAAGACAAAGAGATAAGATGAAAAAGCATTTTGACGGAATCCAAAATATGGAAAAACTACCTGACCTATTGTATGTAATTGACGTAAAACAGGAAGACATTGCAATAAAAGAAGCTAATCTATTAGAAATACCGGTTGTAGCAATAATAGATACTAATGCTGACCCCGAAATGGTAGACTATCCAATCCCGGCAAATGATGATGCTATTGAGTCAATAAAACTAATAACAAATATAATTGAAACAGCTATCATTGAAGGTAAAAAACGATTCGAGGAAGAACAGCAAATCAAAGAAAAAGAAGAAGTAAAAGAAAAATAAAAAATCCCTTGTCAAAAAATCTACAATTATAAGAGGAGGTTCTTGTGGCTTCTGAAGTTGATATTACACTCATCAAGGAATTAAGAGCAAAAACAAACGCAGGCGTACTGGATTGTAAAAATGCATTGGCCGAATCAAAAGGCGACATCAAAGAGGCAATTCAAATATTAAGAAAGAAAGGTATTGCAGAAGCAGCCAAAAAAATGGGAAGATCTGCTAAAGAAGGCATTATATATGCTTACGTTCATCCCGGAGATCAAAAAGCTGGAGTAGTCGAATTAAATTGTGAAACCGATTTCGTTGCCAGAACCGATGAATTTAAAGATCTTGCGAAGGAAATTGCAATGCAAGTAGTCGCCTTTAATCCCATCTCTATAGATAGGGAAACTGTACCCGAAGAAGTACTAAAAGAAGAAAGAGCTATCTATGAGGAACAAGTAAAAAGGATGAATAAGCCTGAAAAAATCCAGGAGAATATAATTGCCAACAAACTTGAAAAGTTTTATAGTGAAGTAGTTCTATTGGAACAGAAATACTACAAGAATCCTTCAACAACCATAGGTGACCTAATAAAGGAAAAAATATCCGTTATTGGGGAAAACATAGTCGTAAGAAAATTCCAAAGGTTTCAGGTTGGAGAGTAACTTAGCGCGGCAAAGCCGCAAAAATGTAAAAATCAAATATCAAAATGGAAAAATACAAATCAAAGTTCAAAAACGAATTCAAAAAAACAAATCACTCGAATTACACAAATGATTTTTTATTTTTTTTCGTTTTGGGGAAGGGATAAATTTGCATTTTTATTTGTCATTTTGCTTTTTAAATTTTGATATTTTATTTACAGAAAATGTTAAGTAAAATTAAATGAGATGTTTTTTACAAAAGGAAACTAAAAGTTGACTGGTAATACTCTAAAGTATAAAAGGATATTAATAAAATTAAGCGGAGAATTTCTTAAGGTAAAAGAAGAAGCCATTTCCTTTGAGAAATTAAACCTGATTGCTACGGACATAAAATACTTACACCAAAGAGGAATCGAAATAGGGGTAGTCGTTGGCGGGGGAAATATCTTAAGAGGATTGGAAGGTTCCAAAAAGCACCAAATATCTTCTGCGGAACTGGATGAATTAGGAATGATAGCAACGATGATAAACGGTGGTGCTCTTTCCTTAGCGCTTAAAAAACTTAAAATACCTAACTCTGTTCTCTCTGCATTACCAATTTCTCACTCTGTAGGAGATGAATTTAGCATACATAGAGCAATAAAATTACTTACTCAACGCCATGTTTTAATTTTTGTCGGAGGAACAAGCAATCCCTTTTTCACAACCGATACAG
>CAZQNI010000171.1:0-4470 GCA_964594255.1 uncultured bacterium
AATAATATTCACTTTTTTAAATTTGTCCAGGACAACCTCAAATCCCGAACCGCAGTTCGAGCAAAAATGAACAAGGTCATCTTCTCCACTTTCTATATCTTTTCCGCAATCCGGACAACGTAAAGGTATAAGTTTGATGTCAGTCGTTGCCATATTGTAACCACCAGAGAAAAAATCCAGCGAATAAAGCAAGAACAAAAGAGAGTCCGCGACCCATTGAAGAAGAAATAAGAGAGAGGGTAATACCGACTGTACCTATAATTCCGTATAAAGTATTTATTCCCACAAAAACTTTCTTACTCTCTTCTTTCCTCTTCTTTCCCTTATCTTTTACAAGGGCTTTACCGTTAACCGCATCAAATGAATATGTGTAGAACTCCCCGCCGGATTTAATTCTCGCAAAATATATGGGATTGAAGTAAATAATAGCTTTTTTCTTTATTGCGCGCAGGTAATATTCGAAATCATCGAAATCTCTATAATCTCTTATGATTTCATCAATGAGCATATCCGAAGCTTTTTCCATATATTCTTTTATTGATAAAGGCAAATCAAAAACGTCTCCGAATCGATGAAGAATTTCATCGTCGTAAACCTCGAATTTTTTTCCTTCCGTACTCACTCTGTTTATCCCATACCGGTAAAATTCTGAAGGGTCCAATTTAACTTCTAAAATACGTCTTATTCTCTTCTTGACTCTCTTCTCGCCGACGAGACGGGGAGTGCTCATCGTATCGATATTCATACCAGAATCGGTATAAGTAGGTTCCTGTACGACAACACCTTTTTTATAGCCGCCCAGCCAACCTATTATTTCTGAAGAAACCTTTATAAATGGAACATAAATAAGAGAAACATCGATAATCTGTATATTCATCCCGAATCTTTCTCTCAAGATGTTTTTAGGCTTGTCTGTTTTAGGTCTCGCGAAAACTCTCGGAGCTCCGATTTTATTTGTTATTAAAAGACTACTATTACAGAACTTGCATTTAGTGGTGGTGTAACCTTCTATAACATCAATTTCTGATCCGCAATTCGGACAGGAAAAGGCAATTACTGCCCCTGCACTTTTAGCCATTTTGTTTTCCTCGATCGTAGTACCATAATAAAGATGTAATAACAACTACAGAAACCAGTTTGAACGGTAAAGTGGGGGAAAATAAAGCTACCGATACAATAATACCAAAGGAAAGTAAAGCAAAAGGATGATGATTTTTTGCACTTTCTCTTTTTTCCTCAATTCTATTAGAAAGAATATTTCCCCTTGCACCATCAACATAGTAAACTGCATCATCGTCTTTTGCCGTGAAAAAAGGCAAATAAATAAGTCCTATAGATTCAATCTCTTTGCCGTCTTCAACTTTCCCAAGCGCTTCCTCAACCGATAGATCTGGCTGAGGGACTTCACTTTCAAGAGTTATTCTATCCCCCTGAGGGATATAGCGGTTGATTCTTATTAAGTCGGTCTTTTTACCGGGCAAAAAGATTGTTTGCTTACTCGTTTTTATTCGATAAAAGGGGAAATAATCAAGTTTTACCTTTAATTTTTTACCTGTTCTATTGTAAAGTAAACTTTCAGCTACTCTCCTGTCGAGAGTTGTCTTTATAGACTCTTTTGTAAGTGCTTTGTCTTTTTCGTAATATAAATGAGTGCTACAATAAGGGCATTTTACAACTTTATGTTCTATCCCTGTTTTTATTACCGCATCACATTGAGGGCATCTGATTTCCATTCAGATCTTTATTGTTTTTCGCCACACTCAGGACAGAATTTTACCCCTTTCGGGATTTCTTTGCCGCACTTTTTGCAAAATACTTTGTCTTCCACCTTTGCTCCGCAGTTAGGACAAAACTTTGAGTTTTCCGGTACCGGCTTGCCGCATTTGGGACAGGACTCTCCCGAAGGGGCTTCTCCCCCTGATTTCCCCTGTCCGGTAGCTTTCTGCATCATACCGGGTATCATAGCTCCCATACCGATACCTGCGCCCACACCAACTCCTGTTCCTGCTGCACCGCCTTCGGCGGAGGCAGCATCCCTTAGAGCTTTCGCTGCCTGGAACTGTGTAAACTGGTTTAGATCTCCAACCACACCCATACCGGAACGCTCGTCTATCATTTTCTGAACTTCCGGAGGTGGAGTTATCGACCTAATGTAGAAATCCCTCAAGTCGAGTCCATACTTATCGAAATCCTCATAAATTCTTGATTTGGCACCTGCTGAGAGTTCGTCATAATCCTTTGCAAGATCAAAAATAGTGGAGTAATTCTCGCCTAAGAAGTCAGTCAATCTTGATATTATAACGTTCTTAAAGAAATTCTCTACTTCATCTCTGTCCTTTATATTCTCAGTACCTACAATCTTATTTATAAAAAGACGCGGGTCGGAAACCTTATATGAATATATTCCGTTTGCTCTTATTCTTATCATTTTGAGTTCCTTGTCTCTAAACGGAATAGGTTCCTGGGTACCCCATTTTGCATTTGTGAAAACCTTATTGTTTACAAAGTATACTTCAGTACGAAAAGGGCTTTTACCTTCAAATGCGGCACCGATCAACTTCTTTAAGAGAGGAAGGTTTGCCGTGGTCAGGGTGTGTCTTCCCGGACCAAAAGCATCAAGGGCCCTGCCGTCACGGAAAAAAACGGCTGATTGATTTTCTCTTACAACTAATTGGCTGCCAACGGAAGTTTCTGCAGATCCCTTTTCGGGTACTCGGTGTACAATCTGGTTACCTTCATCATCTAAAAACTCAATAACTTCGAGAAATAATCCCATTTTAATCCCCCTCTAAGATTTTTAAGCGTTTGGCAAGCAAATTAAATCCTGCGTCTATATTTTTCGATATTTCAGCAAAATCGGTATCCACAGTAGAATTAGCCGTAAAATTTTCAGCCCATTCCAGCAAGTCTAAATCAACTTTGTAAATCGAGCGAAGCATATCTAAAGAGATTTCTTTCTGGTCGAAAAACCCACTATAACCGTAATCCGCATATCGGATTGAATCGCTTAATTTTTCTAATTTTTTATCAATCCTTGCAATTTCGTCAAGAGGACTGAGATCGCCGGATTTTGTAACCAATCGACCTTTCTCGTTTAGAACATCTTTAATGGATTTAAGTTTTTTAGCAATTTTTTCCCGGAGCAGTTGGTCCGTTTCCCTTCGCTCTTCTTTCTTATAATAACCCTTGAATCCCGGAATGCTTTTAGCTATTTTATCTATCCATTTCTTGAAAGCCTTTTCCTCGCTCACAACAACCTCACTCTTGATCTAAATTTTAAATTTCTGCGATAACTGATATATACCGAGAGGTGCTTTCCAGTAGTTACCGGAAAGGGATTGAACAATACCTATAATCGATATGACAATTATAGCTAAGAACGCCAGAGAGTCAAGTATATTGATAAAGGGGCTTAATATTAAAACAACAATCCAGAGCAGCGTTATTACGAGTCCTTGCTTTGCGTGATGTTTACAAAAAGAATTCTCGGGCTTCACCAGTAATGGTATTAAAAACAATAAACCCAGATAAGATAACCAGGCTATGCTTTTTCCGTCATCTATATCCTTTTTACTTGCTTTTATTTTAGTTTTTTTATCATCATCACTCATTTTTTCCTCCTTTTTTTATAGTTATAATAAATATTTCCCATTTTATTCAAACCCTAACCAATAAGAAAATCTATTTCTCGTATTCCGAGAATAAAGGCAATATAGTTTCCACCCGGGAAGGGTCATTAACCAAGTTTTTAATATTTCTTATATTATCCCCCACATTATTTAGCCTGAACTTAAACAGAAATATGATATGGATGAGAATGAACCCGTAAAGAAGAATTTGTTTTAAATCCAGAGGGAATGCCATACGCGGTTTTTTAACAAAACTCTTTTTACGTGGCTTAATTTTGCCTGTACCTTTTCCTTTTTCAATAAGTCCTATTTCGGTAAGCTTATATACGGAATTATAAGTCCTGAATTTTCCGATTCCCGATATTCCGACTAACTCCATCAAAGTTATGTCGTCTGTGATTTTTTCTAAGATAATTTTTTCGTCTTCTCCGATTTCAACATCTATTTCTGGCTTTTCAAGCTTTCTCAGGGTTATGTTGTCGTCCGGCAAGGCTTTTTCTATCAAAGGCCATTCGTCTATTCTTCGTATACCTTCCATCACAAGAGTGTTGGGTTCTATCTCAACAGAAAATAAAGAATGTTGATATAACTTTTTCCCTGCTTCAAAGGAATATCTGCCATCGTTCCACGTCAAGACTTCACAGGTTGTTTCCTGGATTTTGAAAGCTATTATATCCTCTATGTTTTTTTTAGATAAAAAATCTCCCTTCTCAACAATTTCCAGGAAAGAGAGCCCTGCTTCTTTGGCTCTTTCCATATACTTATTAAAAGTATTGGGAGGAATCAATCCCGTTCTCTGGACATATTCGCTTATAGAATGGAAAAGTTTTTCTCCCTTGTG
>CAZQNI010000172.1:0-4433 GCA_964594255.1 uncultured bacterium
ATACAAAAAACCCTCCTGAGTCTAATTCATATACCTGAAAATTAGTATGAAAGTGACCCGCAAGAACATATTTTAAATTAAGATTGTCAAAAAAGGAAAGCCGCACGCTCATATAATTGATTTCTTCATCGCCAAAGTCAGAGCCGGAAAATGAATGGTCGAGAAGTTCGCCGTGAAAAAGTAATAAATTAACTTTATCGTTGGTAGTAAGCTCCTGTATTTTCCTTAAATTATTTCTTACCTCTCCGCTTGTGATATTCCTAAAAGGAAAGCCGAAAAATCTTAACTCTTCGTATTCCAGTGGTTCGGTTAGGTCCCTTATTATTTTTACTTTTTCTCCGAGGAAAGCCTCTGAGCCGAAAGCTTTTTCGTCATGATTCCCGGCTATAATAATAAATTCATAATCTGTGTTATTTAGTAAGGGTCTTATTTCCGGGTAAAGTTTGACAAAACTACCTTTTTCATCAAACAGATCTCCTGAAATCACAAAGAAATCTATTTTTTCTTTTGAAGCTACCTTAATTAGGGATTCAAAAGCTCTCCAGGAATCGTCCTTGTATTCTCTTATGTGTATATCGGAAGTATGAAGTATTTTCATTTTACCAGAGTTTTTTAAGTCGAATGCCTTTATAATAATGACTTAAAATCTTTTTATAACTATATCTCTCTTTAGCCATTTCCATTGCACCATACTGACACATGCCGACACCGTGTCCGTAGCCTTTTCCGGAAATAATAATCTGACTGCTCTTTACCTTTATTTGAAACATCAAAGATTTCAGCGAGCCCCTGTCATCGCTAAAAAGCCTTCTGATTTGATCTTTTTCAAGGTAAAATTTCCCGATATCTGTGTTTATTTCAATAATTCTTACTCTGTTTGTTCTTGTTCTCTTTGTGATTCTGATCCATTCAATTCTGTTAGGTATTTTACCGAAAAAGTCTTGAATTTGTTTCTTTATGACCTCGAAAAACTCTTTCTTATCATAGATCCTTTCCCACCTGTAGTGAGGGGAAAATCTGCAGAAATCCTTCCTGTCCCATCCTGAGTCTCGAACTGAGCGAAGATACGGAACTCTCTCTCCGACCCATATGTTCTCGTTGTTCTCCGTGGTGCCACCGCAGGTAGAAGAATATTTGGCGTCTATTATTTTTCCGTTGTAAATCCCAACAATTCCCCGGGTGGATTCAACAGCTTTATTAATTATTTTATCAGTTTTGCTCACCCCTCCGTAAACCTGATCCCATATTGTGGTACTGATATCAAAAGGTTCATTCGGCTTTATGTGTGCCATAACAAAGGATCTCGCAGCAACTGCCTGAGCTTTTAAAGCTTCTATCTGACTTTCCGGCAGGTTGCCCATCTCAAAAGGTATAACTCCTTTCAAATAATCTTCGATTTTAACGTGATTGACTATTAGAATATCACCAAATCTTGATATTACTATTGTTCCCGGATAGATTTTTCCATCTATTCTTATGAATCTTTTTGTAGACTCTACAGAAACCGGGTATTCGGGATCCTTTATATTTCCTTCAGGAGTAGTGATTTTTAAAGAGGGGTTGAAATGCAGAGATATCCGACCGGATACCGTGCCATTCTTATCACCTGTTTTAATTTTGATTTTTGAGTCAGAAGTTAATACGATGTTTCCGGGATTCTTTTGCAATAATATCTTTACCGTAGGTTCTTTCCGGTATTTTCTTGTTGGCATAATCATAGGGGCGCATGACGTTATAAATATCAACACTATTAAAGAAATATTAACCTTTGATTTCATTTATTACCTTTTTTATTCGCTCATAATGTGTTCCTTTCCAGAAGACCCTGCCGCACTCCGGGCATCTCTTAAAATCGTTATGGATTTCAAAAATATAGGGAGGTACGTCTTCTTTTATAGTCTCCTTTCTTACTTCTTCTGTTTCTATATTACAAACAGGACAGCGGGAAAACGGGGATTCGATATCTGCTACCTTTGTTATTTGCTTCAACTGATCCATTATATGCTCAGATTCTATTAATATCGCATCGTCATACTTATCAGCCAAAATTTTAGATCTTGTTAAAATCCTGCGCCCTTCCTTTCTGCTATGGTAAATTATAGTTTTACCATTTGTGTTTCGGTAATACAAAGTATCGAATCCCAACAATCTCATCCATTTCGCAAGCCGCCCCAGCATGAAATCGCATATGAAACTGGGACTTTTTCTAATAAAAACCTCCTGTTTCGCCTAAGATACCTCCAACCATAGCTATTCCGAATATTATAAACCATATAACGCTTAAAGCCATTGATATTATAGTAAATATACCAGTAATGATAAAAAAGGTCTTAAGAGAGGTAAACATGTTTCCCAGAGATTCGACTGAACCGTCAGCGACCTCTCTGCAACTGTTTGCCACTTTCAAAAGAATGATGCCAAGCCAAATGGGTAGCCATGCTATGATAATACCGAATATTGACAATGCATAAAGTGCTCCGATTGCGATCGAAAATATTGCCAAAAACTTTATCCAGCCGTTCATATCCTTAGAACTGGTAATAACTTTTTCTTCGATAGCACTATCCAATTCCATAAGCCCCTCCTTTTCGATATAATAGGAAACCTTGTCGATTAAGTCAAGTATTTTTTGAGAAGTTATTTGTTATTTTCGAATTTTAATCGATTTTAAATAAGATTAGATTTCTTCTATAAAACTTATAAAACCCAAAGAAGAATCAAATCTAAACGTATTATAGCTGAATTCTTGAGCCTTATCCAAAACTCTTTGTTTGTCATCGACTATAAGGATGTTTTTCGCCGGGAGTTTAATTTCTTTATACAGTATTCTATAAAATTCATCATCATATTTTGTATAACCTCTATCATAAGAAATAAATTTATAGTCAAAATGCTGTAAAAAATTATATTTCTTATCAACTTCGTAAATCCAGTTTGTCTGGTCGGAAAAAATACCCCATTTGAATTTATCTTTTAATTTTATTACGGTATCTATTACCTCTTTTCTGGGTATAAAATTATCGAGCATCAGACCGCGACAGTCCATCAGATTTTCATCTACGCCGAGCTCCTTCGCTACTACCTCCCAGAAATCTTTTTCCGAGCCCTTGCCCATTATGTATCCGCTTCTAACTAGCGCTTTTCTCCCTACAATTTCATACATTTCATTGTAGCTTTTCTCGTAAATTTCAGAAAGTTTGAGTATACCAAGCTGAAATCCTTCGGGAGAGATTACTCCCCCAAAGTCAAGCAATATTACTTTTATTTGATTTGAATTTATCATACCTTACCTTTATTTTTTCGCGAATTAAAAAGAAATAATTGTTTTCTTATTGTCTTTTAACTCTCAAAAAACTGGCGTTTATTGCCACGATAACGGTACTCATAGACATGAGTATTGCACCAACGGCGGGGGAGATGATAATACCAAAATTATATAAAACGCCCGCGGCAAGAGGTATGGCGATTATATTGTATCCGGTTGCCCAGAAAAGATTTTGAACCATTTTTCTATAGGTTGCTTTGCCAAAAAGTATAAGAGCCATCACATCTTTAGGATTGCTGTTTACAAGTATTATATCAGCGGTTTCCGCTGCAACGTCCGTTCCCGAACCGATGGCTATTCCCACATCCGCCTGTGCAAGAGCAGGAGCATCGTTTATACCGTCTCCTGTCATAGCAACTATTTCTCCTTTATCTTGAAGTTCCTTGATTTTACTTTGTTTTTCGTGCGGCAAAACCTCGGCAAAGAACCCGTCCAATTCAAGCTCATCTGCCACTTCTTTTGCCACTTCTTTATTATCCCCGGTAAGCATCCAGCATTTTATTCCTTCGTTTTTTAATTTCTTTATGGCAACGCATGAATCCTCTCGGATTTTATCGGATAGTTCTATTAATCCTCTCACCTTACCATTTATCAAAACAAATACCAGTGTACCGCTTGCTTTTTTTATAGCTTTTTCAGGAATTTCAATATTGTTTTTATTCAGATAATTCTTGCTGACAAGTTGCACATTTTTCCCTTTAACTTTCCCTTTAACTCCCTCTCCTTTTATAACCTCGAACGCTTCGCTTTTTAAGATGCTTACGCCGAGCTCTTTAGCTTTATCTAAAATGCCTTTTGCTATAGAATGTTCGGAATTTATCTCAAGTGAAGAGGCTATTTGGATTATAGTTTTTGCATCATAATTCGAATCAAAAATTTTAACAGAAGTTATCCCGAATTTGCCTTCTGTCAAAGTGCCTGTTTTATCGAAAACAAGTGTGGTTATCTTCCTCGAGTTTTCAAAAGCAGTTCTATTCCTTATTAGAAGTCCGTTCTTTGCCGACAATGATGTTGAAACTGCGCTTACAAGAGGTATGGCAAGACCAAGAGCATGAGGACATGTTATAACCATGACGGTCGCCATTCTCTCTATAGCAAACGCCACCTC
>CAZQNI010000173.1:0-4403 GCA_964594255.1 uncultured bacterium
TTTAAAAGAAAACGTCCTAATCTCCGGAGAAGAATTTGAACTCTTATTCACATCTCCCGATAATATAAAAGAAAAATTTGTAAGCAATATTGGTTATGTATCTGATGGTAAAGGAGTTTATATCGACGGTAAACTCACTCCTCCACGGGGATACAGGCATTTTGGTAACGAATCCTAGGCATATAAGATAAGCTTCAAACAAAAAATTCCTATAAATTGCGTTAGTCCACTTCGACCTAAAATCAAATATTAAAAATTAAAAAGTAAAATTACATATTAAAATGCAAAAATATTTTTTTCACCTAAAAGCACGTATCTTTTTTGTCATATTTGAACTTTGATTTGTAATTTTGCACTTTGATATTTAATCTTTACATTTCAGCGGCTTTGCCGCTTGTGGCTAATCAAAAAATAGTCGTGGGTTTGCTTTTAAACCGTAGTCTGAGCTAATCCCTTCTTTTAAAAGTTTATATCCAAGGAATCCGACCATTGCTCCGTTATCAACTGTAAATTCCACTTCTGGCGCTACCCACTCGACATCTAATTCTTGCAGACTTTTTCTTAATAACTCATTGGCAGAAACCCCACCCGATACTGAAATTTTCTTGATTCCGGTCATCTTAATTGCTCTCTTCAATTTAATAATCAACGATCTGATTGCCGATTTTTGGAAAGAAGCTGCTATATCAGCTACCCTATAAATCCTCTCTTCCTGTAACATGTCGCGGTAAGTATATAGAACACTGGTCTTTAATCCGGAGTAAGAAAAATTTAGAGCTTCAGGATCAGGTACGGGGAAACTAAAAGCATTCTCATTTCCCTTTTTGGCAAAACGTTCAATCGCAGGTCCTCCCGGATAACCAAGTCCGATAAGTTTGGAAACCTTATCGAAACTCTCACCACAGGCATCGTCAAGTGTTGAACCAAGAACCTCGTAATCTCTGAAACCATTGACTCTTACAATTGAAGTGTGTCCACCGGAAACCAAAAGCGAAAGAAACGGCGAAAGATATTCTTCTGTAGTAATAAAGGAAGAATAAATATGAGCTTCAAGGTGATTAACACCTACCAAAGGCACCCCAAGGGAATAGGATAATCCCTTGGCAAAATTTAAGCCGATTAAAAGAGAACATAGTAAACCCGGACCGTAAGTCACGGCAATACCCTCAACGTCTTTTAACTTAATGTTCCCTTCCTCAAGAACTTCCTTCGTCACTCCAAGAAGCCTTTCCGTATGCTCCCTTGAAGCTATTTCGGGAACGACACCTCCGAATCTACTATGGACTTCTTGAGAATAGATTTTGTTACATAAGATTTTACCGTCTCGAGTAAGAGCAACAGCAGTCTCATCACAGGAAGTCTCCAAACCTAATACTACCACTATCTTACTCTTATTTTATCCGGAAAAACCTCAATTAATGGGTTTTCTATAGTAATAGTTGTAAAAACTCCTTTAGGAATAGAATCCGGTGATAAGTACTCGATATTGGAAACCAAGCTCTTAGGTCCTAGGAGAGTAACCTTGTCAGGTTCAAAAAGCATACCTTTTATAGAAGTTATACTTACTTCGGTTTTGATTAGCGAGTCAAGCTCTAATTGAATAGAATCGGGAGATAGAATCTCATAATCTTCAACCCCCAATAAAATAGGAAAAGAGAGTTTATTTTCGTCAAGCCTGAACTTATAGGTGCCGGGAAACTCATAAGATAGCTTAATAATAGGGGAAATTTTCTTTAACATATTATGTTGTCTTTTTTTTGCCTTAATTCTCATCTTGACTGAATCTATTGTAGCGCTCTTTACAATTAAATCTTTCTGAGTTTTTATCTGTAATGCAAGATTTCTCTCAATTACAACCACTTCGTTAGTTTTTGCCAAAGACCAAAGTATAACCGCAATGATTAAAGATAGTAAAAGTGTTATAATATTTCTTCTATTCTTAATTAAATCAAATCCCATCAATTTCTACCGGGACATCACCTTTTTTTATTTTCCCTATTTCTATCCCTAACCCAATATCTTCCCTGCAGACTAAAATCATGCCTATACCCATATTAAAAACGGAAAACATTTCTCTCTCCGGTATTTCTCCTTTCTCTTGAAAGAATCTAAAAAGCTCGGGAACTTCGAAACTACCGGGGTCTATATAACAAGTAAGACCTTCTGGTAAAATTCGAGGAATATTGCCGTAAAATCCGCCTCCGGTTATATGAGAAATTCCTTTTATTTCACCTAAAAGAGGAAAAACTTCTTTATAGTAAGATTTATGAGGCACAAGCAATAAATCTCCCAGGACTCCACTCGATTTTTCTATACAGTAGTCTAAAGAAAGCCCGGCTTTCTTTATAACGGCTCTTATAAGAGAATAACCATTCGTATGAAATCCTGAAGAAGGAAGACCGAAAACCTTATCTCCTTCTTCAATTTTACTCCCGTCTATTATTTTACCCTGTTCAACTATGCCTGTTATCTGAACCGCAAGATCAAATATATTATTATCATACAAATCAGGCATCTCAGCAGTCTCCCCCCCAATAAGAGAACATTCATTTTCCTTACAGGCAATAGCCATACCTTTTACTACTTCAGTCATTACATTTTTATTAAGTTTGCCCGAAGCGAAATAATCGAGAATATACAGAGGTTTGGCTCCCATCACCAGAATATCATTAACACAATGATTTACAATATCATGACCCAAACCTTCATAATATCCATGTTCTATGGCCAGAAGAATTTTTGTGCCTACTCCATCAATCGAAGAAACGAGAACGGGCTTTTCATAACCTGAAGGGATTTTATATGTTGCGCCAAAATGTCCCGGAGCATTTAGAACGTTACTTGTTAAAGTCTTTTTTATTAAACGTTTAATCTCCGAAAGGGAATCCTCTGCCTTTCGGATATCAACGCCAGCATCTTTATACAGCATTAATGTTTCTTAGCTTCTCCCAGATAACGTTTTGCCTGGGCGTGACCGGGGTCCGCACGAAGGACCTGCTCGAAATACCTTACAGCCTCTTTATAATTCCCGTCAAAATAAGCGCTCAAACCTTTGGTATAAAGATCGGCAATTTGTTGTTTGGATAAAGAAGGTTTCTTTGCTGGTGCCGGAGCTTTCCTTGTAGTAGTGGTCCTCGTGGTAGTAGTTCTGGCGGGTCTACTTCTTGCAGCCAATTTATCTCTTAAACTTTGAATATGTGTTCGGGTCGCCGTTGTGTTTTCCAAAGCAAGAACTTGTTCCCACAGATTTATTGCACCACTAATATCTCCGGATGCCTCCTTAGATCTTGCCTGACTCTTAAGTGAACTAACATTATCTGCAAAGGCTTTGTCAACCAATTTCAACCCTTGCTTAGCTTTGTTATTGTTGGGATATAAAGTAATTGCTTCTTCTAATTTTTCTTTTGCTTCTTTAAGACGACCGTATTTATAATCTGTAGCCGCTGCTTTTGTTAAATCCATAGATTGTTTAATCGCAGGGCTTATAACCTTAGCTAAACTGATCTCAAATTCTAAATCCTTTCCGGCTTTAACCGGAACATTGGCTGTTTTCATTTTATACCCGGCAGAGAAAACGGTAATTTTATAAACACCGGGTTTCAACATAAGCACTTTCTTTTTTGCAATTGGAACATCATAACTTCTTTCAATATTACCGTGCGATACAATAATTTTACCCTGAATAGGTCTTCCGGTGCTTTGATCCGTTATAGCTATCTTTAAGGTACCAGTATTAGATTCGGCAGCTATACCTCTACCAACCGGATTTACAGATAACGATAAATTAACTCTCGGGCTATGAATCATATCCTCTGACTGTGCAATAAAATGCTCTACTTTATCTATACTTAAAGTACCTTTCCATCTGCCTGTTTCATACCGCAAACCGGCATTCGCATCCCTGCCATCGGTCTCAAAAATAAATGAAACACCAACGGGAGTGTTAAACTTCACTCCTCCAAACATACCGAACATATAGTCCGCATGTTTTTCGTCAGAAAAAGCATCAAAATTCAGATATTGACTGCGCGGACCATAGCCCACAAATCTTCCCCGACCTAAACCAGCAGTCATTTCAACATAATCGCCAAATTCCTTTGTCACAGCCAGATATACCGAAGCTATCTCCGGAGGTCTCGGAGCATATAAAAAATCCACCACTCCTACAGTATCAAGTGGAGCTACATATTTCTTATTTGTAATGTTTTCAAGACCAATCGACAAACCAGGAAAACTCCCGCTTTCCTCCAAAACCGTATATGCTAAATCAAGACAAAACGTTTTTGGGCCATAAACTTTTAAACCCGCGAGAAAACCAGCCACACCGTATTCAATTGAACCATTACCATCAAATTTTTCTTCTGTTTGACCTCCGACGGCATAACTGCCGTTTAAATTAATGA
>CAZQNI010000174.1:0-4351 GCA_964594255.1 uncultured bacterium
GAGATACGCCGGTGTCGCGGTATTGATTGCTCTTTCACGTTTTAGACAGCAGTCGAGTAAAAGAAATCGTATTTTCTGGCTTTTTGTGCTTGCTTTTTCACTTAATCTTTTATCTATATCCCAGTCGAGGGCAGCTCTTCTCGGTTTCGCCGGAGGTGTGGCGGTTATACTTTTTTCTCTCCAGTTTAACTGGGTCGTTTTCTTCGCGCCTATTTTTGCTTTTATAATTTATCTTTCCGGTTTTCTTTGGGGTTCCCGGGGTTCTCTGCAGGAAATGTTTTCCTTAACAGGGAGGGTTTCGGAACAGTGGATTCCAGGTTTTCATTTATTTGTGAAATCCCCTTTTATAGGATACGGATTTCAGGCAGACCGTTTTATGCTGGAGGGTGTTCATATGCACAACGCTTTTTTTCACTCGTTGGTTCAAAGTGGAATACTAGGTGCCATCTTCTTTATTGCCGCAATCTACGGAATTTGGTTCATTGTATTAAAGAAAAACTTAATTAAAAAATCCGCGGATATTTCAAATCCTAATAACATCATCCTTTCCGAATCTCTGGCAATAGTGCTTTTCTTTACTTTAAGAAGTTTTTTTGAATCCACCGCAGCTTTCTACGGGGCGGACCTTTTCTTGATTGTACCCGCGCTTCTTTATATATATGCTTATTCAGAAAAAAGAATTCGTTCGATATCTTAAAAGCCTAGAATAATTTTACATATAAAAGCTAAGAACTACGAATAGGTAGCTGTTATATTACTTGACATATCTGTAGCTTTTTGTATTTTTATCTATCTTAATAAAGTAGGATAAAATAATTTTAATTATAAAAACTAAGAACGACGTACCAGGAACTACGAACTATTATAAAAAAGAGGAGGATGAGAAATTTTTTGCAAAATTTTGCAAAAAATGACCGCAGATGGCGGACGGTAGACCGATTAATTGAAAGTGAAGCAAGGGAATGAAGACAGCAGACAGAGGACGGGAGACCGGAAGGCTGAAAATGACGGCAGACCGGAAAATAGGAGACCAAGAGATGGATTATAAATTTCAGAAATTAGAAGTTTACAAGTTAGCATTAGACTATTTGGACGAAATCTATTCTCTATGTAAAAAATTGCCCGAAAGTGAAAAATATAATCTAAAAGACCAACTAAAAAGAGCTGGAACTTCCATAGTGCTGAATATAGCTGAAGGCTCAACGGGTAGAAGTGATCAGGAACAGAAAAAATTTCTAAATATTACTACCGGGTCTTTTCTTGAAACTGTGGCTTGTCTGGATATTATCGAAAGAAAAACTTATTTATCTGAAGATGAACTAAAACCTCTTAGAAAAGCAGGGCATAATCTCTTTGCTAAACTACAAGCTTTTCGGAAATCACTATGACTTCTATGTTTATCTCAAACACTGCCGTCGGCCGTCTACGGTCAGCGGTCATTGTACGTATAGCTTTTAATAATCTGCGATATATAAACAAATCGATGTAAGGAAGGAGATATATAATGAATAAGAAAAAAATCTTGATCTGCGGTGCCGGTGGATTTATCGGCAGTCATATGGCGAAAAGATTATATGAGGGAGGTACTTTCGTGAGAGCGGTCGATATTAAATGGGACGGTTTTATGGATGAGCCTTATTACTCGGAAAAACTCACCCTCGATTTACGTGAAAAAGAGAACTGCATGAAAGCGGCTGAAGGCATAGATATAGTCTATCAATTCGCTGCGGATATGGGAGGAATAGGCTATATAACCAAAATCGGCGCAGATATTATGAAAAATAGTTCATTAATAAATATAAGTATGATTCAAGCTTCCCTGGAAAATAAAATCAAAAAAATATTTTTTTCTTCCTCTGCATGCATATATCCCGAATACAAACAGCTTGAGGCTAATGTAACGGCACTAAAAGAGGATGACGCTATACCTGCCCAGCCCGACCAATTCTACGGATGGGAAAAACTATACGCGGAAAAACTTTACGAAGGCTACGGGAAAGATTATGGCTTGAATTATAGAATCGCAAGATTTCACAATATTTTCGGACCTTACGGAACATACGAAGGAGGAAAAGAAAAAGCTCCTGCGGCACTCTGCAGAAAGATAGCTCTCTCATCCGACCCGGGTGAAATCGATATCTGGGGAGACGGAGAACAGACAAGATCATTCTGCTATATCGATGATTGCCTTGAAGGATGTATTAAACTAATGAATTCCGACTATAAAGAACCTTTAAATATTGGTTCGGACGAAATGGTAACAATAAACGAAATGGCGGATATGATTATAGAAATTGCGGGGAAAAAAATCACTAAAAAATACGATAATTCAAAACCTCAGGGAGTAAGAGGAAGAAATTCAGATAATACTTTAATAAAAAAAGTCCTCGGCTGGGCACCTTCTACTACCTTAAGAGAAGGCCTCGAAAAAACATATCCGTGGATTGCCGAACAGGTGAACAAAGAATGACGGACGACGGCAGACTGATGACGGCAGTTAAAGTTAGTGTGTTGGCGTTTTTATTTTTTCTGTGTCTTTGGCGTGAAATATTTCTTTGGAGATGGGTTTAATTGGACTCGAGATAATTCTTCATTAAAAATATTAGGTCTTTTTTGAGATTCTTTTTCACCCACCTCTTTTGTTCCTCGTCCAATACTTCGCCAAGTCCCTGCAATATGTACGTCTCATTTAACCTTTTTACCATTTCGATGCAGTTTTTCAGATAATCTTTGATTTTTTTACCGGTTCTTAATTCCACTATGTTCTTGTTGATCTCCCAATTCTTTTTGAAGAAAAACCATAAATCAAAAACATCTCTGTTTGCTATGTTTTTTCTATCCGTAAAAGCAACAATCTTATGAGCAAAAATGTCTTCTTTTTTCATTACTAACATTGGAATTCCGAGATAATTTTTTACCTCATAGTTGTCGGAGAATTCCCTTTTTGAAATTTCAACTTTTATATTGGTAGCTTCCTCTCCGTAAGAAAGCAGAAAAAATATCGTGTATCTTTTTTCCCTAGCTGTCTTGACAGTCCCATACTCTTTTAAAATATCTTTCATTTTTCTAAAAACCAAATTTTTCTTTTCTGATTCCAGAAGATTAAAATCAAGATCAACGGAAAACCTTGGTAGACCATAAAAAATAAAAGCCGCAGTTCCTCCCTTAAAACCAATAATTGAAGAAATATCTTTATCAGAATAAACATCTTTTAAAATCTGCACCAGCAGATATTTATGTTTTTGAATATCGGGCATATTATATAATACCTCCGACTTTTTCTTTAAGAGTTTTCGAACGATAAATATTAACCATCTTCAATACACTACCTCTATCAAGAACATCCATATTGTCAAAATGATAATTTTTATATAAATATAGAACATCGAGAAACGCTCTCTCTTTTGTTGCTATAGCATATCCGTTTTTTAATTCTACGCCCTCTTTGTTTATTAATATTTCCTCTTTTATTCTACGATATTGAAATTTATGGCTGTCGATTTCGGTTTTTCTGCTTAAATAGGAAACAACAAAGATAGTTTCGTATTTTTGAAAAATCACCCCCTCCTTTTCCAAAACAGTCTCTAAACTAACATAAGAAGGAGTAAAAATTTTCACCGCGAGCTCTAAAGGATTGTACTCTCTTTTCGCGTAAACCCCTTTTCTCAAATTCAACAACCTTCCCGTTTTAACGTAATAATTTATCCTCGTTTTTAAATTATTACGGTTAGAATCCCCTAAAAGCAAAGCTATCTCATCGATCGTAAAAACGGTACTTTTAGAACTATATAAATTTAAAATAAAATCTTTATTTTTCTTCATATTTACTCTTTGAGAACCAGAAGTAATAATTATTATTACTATTAGTTTACAACTTAGCAATAATTTGTCAAGGGGCTCTAATCGTAGATTCTTCGAATTTGATTCGAGTTTCGGGTTTCGAGTTCGTAGATTTTTCGAATCTAAGTCAAATAGTTAAATGGCGAAATAATTTTTAGGATTAGTAGAGCAGCAGGATGTCGAGCGAAGATTAAGGATTAGTTGTAAAACTTCGAAGAAAAGCAAGGATTAAGAAAAAACACTTACCACTTAATCCACTAATCCCTGCACCGCCGGCTTTCATCTCTTCTAATCCGATTTTATCTTTTTTCGATTTTTCTAGACCCGGTCTGCCGTCTGCGGTCATCTGTCTTTTATATATACTGCCCAACCGAACAACAGGCTAGAAATTTAAAAACTTGCGTTTATCCGCGTGAAATTATTTTCATGGCTTTTCAGCAAAAAATATAAAAAAACGATAATCAGGGTTGACAAAAAGGCTATTTCTCTATAAAATATATTTTATAGAAGG
>CAZQNI010000175.1:0-4302 GCA_964594255.1 uncultured bacterium
CGTCTGAGATAAGAGGAACAGCTTCTATTTCACTTTTATCCGCAGAGAAAGAACTTGAAGAAAGGTCCAGCTTGACAACTTCCCTCTCGGCCTCAACTACTACACCTTCTCCTATTACTACTCCTGGCTCTAATTCAAAATTAAGCGGTGTAGTATGTCCGGATTCAACTCTAACACCCGTTTTTGTTAAGGTTTTATACCCCATCATCCTCGCCTGGACATCATAAATCCCCGGGTCCAATCTTATTACGTAATAATAACCATCCGCGTCAGCGGCAGCCCCCATCTCGGTACCTTCGATTAAAACATTGACACCAGGTAGAGGCTCCCCTGTTCTTGCGTCTACAACAACACCGGCAATCTTTCCTGTAACCGCTGCTTTCGCATCATGAGTAACCATAAATAACGCAACAAATACAAGCAAGCCATATAAAATCCATTTATATAACAACTCTCTTCTCTTTACTGCTTTTTCCATTAAAACCTCCCTTCTTTAGATTTCAGGAAATAAGTTACTCTGGGTAAACAAAACAAAAAAACATTGATAATCATTTTTACTGTATACACCTCCTTAAAATAATATATGACAAGTTAATTGGCTTAAAACCTTTACCTGAGATCTAGACCGTAAATACAAAACAGAATAAATATGAGTATGGATAACACTCTCTTTTTTTAGTGTAATTTTATTAACCCCCTCCTCAATTTCAGCGAGCTTAACAAAAATTCTCAATTATCTTCAATATCAAACTATTTGAATGTTCCTCTAAAATTTATACTAAAATTTAACGATAACGTCAAGCGCTCTTTTTCCTTACTTGCCGATAAGTTTAAGGATGACACAACAGTATTATCAACCAACCTTTTCAAAAGAACACAGAGTCCACACAACACCACACCAAAATATTTCACCACAGAGCTCACAGAGATATTCCGCTATCGGCTGTCCGCCATCCGCTTTCCGCTTAAAATATTTTGAAAGAAAGAATAAGAGTTGTAGGGTGTAAAAGCGGTTAGCCGTAAGCGGTATGCGGTCAGCGATGAATTTTTGACTATTTTTCTATTTAACAATTCAACTGCTTTCGGAAGAAAGCTTTTTAAATTTCTGCTCAACTAACATCAATCTTTCCCCGTAATCGGGGATAGATTCAAGATGAATGTGTTTTATTCTATTAGCATAATCCTCAGCCAGATTTCTCATTTCTAAACACAACAACATCTCTTGAGCACCGAGGGCTGCTGCGTTACCGACCTGTATTATTTTATCAATTGGAATATCCGGAACGAGACCGATTATTCTGGAATTTTCCTTGTCAATGTAGGTACCAAAAGAACCAGCAAGATAAATCTTATCTAAATCATCCGTTGTTAAATTCGCTTCTTCCAGCAATACTTTTACCCCAAGAGATACAGCCGCTTTACTCCACAAAAATCCCTTTTCTCCCTTTATATCCGATTGGGTGATTTTAATATTGTCTGTAATTAAAAAATCTTTTTTATCCTTGAGGTACCCATCCTCATCCATTAAATCGTTTTTAATTAATTCCCCTAAAATATCTATTATACCAGAACCGCAAATACCAATCGGCTCAGCATTGCCAATAGTCTCAAAATTTATTTTCTTATTAATGATACTAAATCTGCTAATAGCACCCGGTACTGCTGACATGGGTTCCAGGGCAGGACCCGCAGCGCATGAAGTCGCAATTATTCCTTTATCGGTTTTTAAAATCACTTCACCATTGGTACCAATATCTATACACATTATATTTTCTTTCTCGTTGTCAAATACACCGCAAGAAAGACTAACAGCGAGTGCATCGGCACCAACATGAGAACCTATTAAGGGAGGACCGTAAACTTCGGCATTCTTGTTTATATCAAGATTAAGCTCGCAAGATATGACCTTCAAAGGGGCTGTACCTTCATCCGTTTCAGTAACGGATTTAAAGGGGCTGACTCCGATACTCTGAACATCGAGTCCGAAAAACAAATCTCTCATTGTGCTGTTACCCACCACGACGAAATCATATATATTATTTTTCAATACTGGCATTTTATTTATTTCTTCGTTAATCTTTGATATTAAATCAGAATGTAGTACACCAGGCTTTTCCCTGTCAAACTGGACTCTGCTTATAACGTTATTACCCCCCAATCTTTTTTGCGGATTCTCGAATGCAGATGTATATAAGATATTACCTTTTTCAAGATTGATTAAATGTAATACTACGGTAGTCGTTCCAACATCAGCCGCAATTCCAAACATACCGCCCTGATAATCATCTATTTCTTTTTCACCTAAATAAACTTTACCGTCTTCTCTTTTCGCATGCGGATTCAAACAAACTTCTTTTCTCTTTTCCCCGTAGGTAAGAATATTTGTTATAAAACCGTACCGTATGACACCTACATAAATATCATATCTGTCGTCTTCGATAACTGCCTGGCAGGCCAATCTCTCGTTTTTCTCTAATGCTTCTTCGGCTTTCGTTTTATCATTCAAAGCCTCTGAGCCTTTTTCTATTTTAACTTTGCATTCTTTGCATATACCAAGTCCACCACAGCCTGTATTTATGGGGATATTCAAATCTTGAGCAACCTTTAGTATAGTTTGGCCCTTTTGTACTATGTTATCTTTATTGAACCCGGAAAAATAAATTCGATTTTTCATTTTTTCTTTTTTAATATTAATTAAAAGAACTAAAAAAACAATCGGACGGGTACAGCTCTGAGATTGTTTCGTCGTTTCACTCCTCGCGATGCCTTTTTCTCTATGCGTAAATTATTTGCGAGATAACAACTTTCGGCGGCTGGGAGGGGTTTAAAAAACACAATAAATTAAAGTTGGGTGTGGAGGGGCTTTGTGTACTTTGTGGTCTTTGTGGTTAATATTATCAAAAAAAGATAGGTTTAAAACCTATCGGCTTTAAACCTATCATATATTTTCGCTAAAGTAAGCTATACTTCTTACTTCATCAAGTCTTTTATAAAAGTTTGCAAATCCTTGGAGCTTATTTTTATTTTCTTCTTTTTCTTTTGAAGATCCTTGATGTACTGTATCACAAGTTGAGTAACGACTGCACCCGGTCTTGGATACGCTGCCACGATATAATGAGGAGTCGGTTTTGTTTCGCCTGCCTCTATTTCCAATTCGGCTCTTAAGTTATCCGGAGATATTAATGAATTAGCATAATCGAAGATAACCTTATCCATTGCTTTATATACTTCTTTGCTTTCCTTAACAAGACCGTAATAGTCAAGAAGTTCGGCAAAAACATAATTGGAAGTCGTATAAACATCCTGACCCTGTTCTGACTCTACCTTTCCTCCGTCTTCCGTACGGCACATAGCCCAACCCATAAAAGTCCTGTTATTATTATAGATTGTCTCAAGGATCTTTCGAGCTCGTTCGGGTGGTATAAAAGGCTCTTCTCCGATCGCAATTAATGACCATATAGCATCCAGCTGGTTTAACCAGGTGTCGGTATTTTCTTCACCTGTATCCTGATCATAACAGGTAAGATAATATTCCAATTTCTTACCCTTGCTGTTCTTCTTTTCTCTCCATAATTTCTCGAATTCCACCTGAGCTTTCTTAAATGTCTTTTCGTATTCTTTCTTTGCGGTTTTGTCCTTCATCATATCTGCCATTATAATCATGGCTCTACAACCGGCCATAAAAATAGTAGCATCATAAGCATCTACACCAAAGAGCGTCAGATTATCAAAAGTGTTTTTTACTTCACCCGGATTACCTTCGGGGATACCATCTCCATCGTGGTCATGCATTCTTAAGTGCTTAAAACCATACTTCATTGTTTTCCAGTTTCTCTTCAAGAAATCAGTATCGCCCGTGAACTTAACGTTTCTGAACACTCTTGTTGCGAGCTTCGGAAAAAGATCGACCCAGTAGTTATCATTATACCATGAGTATTCACTTACATTACGCAATGGATGACCTTTGGGTAGCGCTCCCACATCATGCGAAACAGCACCTTTAATTTTAATTTGATCGTATATCTGTGTAAGAGATTTATCCTCATATTCTTCAGGATAATCTTCGAAATGTTGCTGTGCCTCAACAAAAGACGCATGCAAATGATAATACTTCTTTCCCTTATTCTCTCTATTGATTGAATTGATAAAACTCTGACAGAGCTCCTTTTCTATATCCGGGAAGAAGATTAAAAGTACCATAGAATACCAATCCACGTCCGAGGGATCGATATAAGCATAATCAAAACATTCTAAGAACCTGGCCCTCTCCTTACCGTCTTTGTCCTTGACCCAGACTGCGCC
>CAZQNI010000176.1:0-4295 GCA_964594255.1 uncultured bacterium
ATTGTTAACCCCATATTTTCTTTCAATCTACGCAAAATTTGTACCTCCTCTTAGTCTTTGAATATATTAAGTAAGTTAAAGTACCAGTTACTCCACCTGTAATTATAGAAGATAGAATATAAATAGGGGAGATGTGAAAGAAAGAAACCCCGGGAAGAAAAATAGAAGTGGCAAGAATGAGTTGAATCATTATGTGGGCTTCTGCACCTATTATACTTATTCCCAATAAACTAAAAGGTAAGCGGGTAGTTATAATTAGCCACATTATAAGGGTACTTAACACCGTTCCGCTTATTGAAAATATAAAAGTCGGGGTAAATAGTCTTGCAAGTATCAAGCTCCCTATTACTGATTTCAATATTCCTATTAAAAGAGCTTCTTTCAATCCAAAGAAAATAAGAGCCAATAAAATAAATATATTTGCTAATCCCAGGCGAATCCCGGGTATCGGGGTCGGGAAGAAACTTTCTACTACGAATATTGATATAGAAGCCGCTGTAAATATT
This sequence comes from uncultured bacterium, assembly GCA_964594255.1. GTDB lineage: Bacteria > Hydrothermota > UBA3072 > UBA3072 > UBA3072 > JAFGHJ01. Next base: position 507 of record CAZQNI010000176.1, read on the forward strand.
GAAAGATAAGCTATTCTATTCAGTGACTGCATCGTATTCTTTTCCCGTTATTTTTATTACAACTCTATTTGGAATACAAATGATAAAATCTCCTTTTTTTGATATCCAACCCTTTTTTTCACAAATCTTTAAAGGACAGGGTGAGTTTAGAATTCTTACTCTCCCGTCTTTGATTACAACTTTTGCCGTTCCAAGTTTCCCGTTAACGACTATTTCCTTATCTTGATTCAAAGGATAAACAAAATTATTAGTTTTGTCAACACTTATAATTACTTTTTCCCCCTGGTTTTTTGGAAGAAAAAAAACAAAAAATAGAAAAAAAATTATAATGAATATATCGCCTATTCTTAAAGGACGAAATCGACTTTCCTGCCGCAATTAGAACATTTTCCTTTATTAATACCAACGATTTTGGTATTATATCCTGTTCTTTCTACGAGAATATTTGAGCAATCCGGGCAATACGTATCTTCGGTTCCATCCATAGGCGCGTTGCCGATATATACATAATAGAGGTATTTTTTTGCTATCTCATATGCTTCTTTTAACGTTTTTATTGGAGTCGGCGGTCTATCATAATCGTTATGGGGAAAATATCTGGAGATGTGCAAGGGAATTGTTTTATCGATCGATGCTAAATATTTAGATAAATCTTCGATTTCAGTGTCGTTATCGCCCGGAATTAAAAGATTGGTTACCTCAACGTGTATTTTCTCGGAAGCTTTTTCGATAGTTCTTTTTGTAACCGAAAGATTTCCTTTGAGGACTTCGCGATAATATTCAGAACTCATTGATTTTAAATCGATGTTCATCGCACTCACGATATCAAGTAACTCATTCAGCGGATCTTCTAAAATCTGACCGTTTGTTACCATTACAAGATCTATGCCTTCCTCTTTCGCGTATTTAGAAGTATCTTTTATAAATTCGAACCAGATAGTGGGTTCTGCGTAAGTGAAAGCTATGGAGGGAGACTTATATTCCTTTGCCATGGTAACCAGCTCTTCAGGAGTTATTTCTCTTGTAACCGCTTTTTTAAAAGATATAGTATAATTTTGACAATAAGGACATCTCATGTTGCAGCCGTTAGGAGAAACTGAAAGAATCTCCGTTCCCGGTTTAAAATGAAAAAGAGGTTTTTTTTCGATCGGATCGACTGCCAGAGACGTTGTTCTGCCGTAATTCTGCGCGTATAAAGTCCCATCTTCATTTTTTCTCGCCCAGCAGATTCCTTCACCTCCGGGAGGTATGGCACACTCATGGGGACAAAGCTTGCATCGCGCAACTAAATTTTCTGTTGTTTCGTAATATTCTGCTTCTCTTTTATTCATAAATATTTAGCTTTCTATCATTTATAAATTTATGAATATTTTTGGAAGTGTCAACCAGTACTGCTTCAATAGCATTATCGGTTATATAGTTTATTGCTTTTTCCTTTCCCATTGCTACGAGCGCAGTTGTAATGCAATCTCCTTCGATGCCATATTTCACAATAACAGTTGCCGATGCTATTTCTCTTGAAGGATAACCTGTAAAGGGATCTACGATATGGTGATATCTAATACCATCAATTGTGAAGTATCTTTCGTAATCTCCGGAAGTAAAAACAAAACAATCATTAACAGTCAGAGTACCTATTATACCATCTGCGTCCCGGGGATTCCTTATGCCGATAATCCAATTATCTTTGCCTTTTTTCTTGCCAACTAAAAGCACATCTCCTCCTGCATCTATTAAAGCGGAATGGATACTGTATTCTTCCAGTATGTTTTTTGCCCTGTTCAAGGCATATCCTTTTGCCGAGCCTCCGAGATTAAGTGAAAAATCTTCCGGAATTATAAGTGTATCTGATTTTATTTTTATTTTCTTATAATCTACAAGAGGTAATAGTTGTTTTATTTCGATTTGTGAAGGAAGAGTAGACTCCTTGAAATAATTCCATCTCTTTAGTACCGGATCGATTGAAAGGTCAAAATATCCCCGTGTTTTTTCGGAGAAATAAAGAGATTTTTCTATGATTTTTATGGAAGTGGTATCTATTATACCTTTTTTTATACCCTGTACTTTTAGTGAATCGATTCTTTTGAATTCTTCTTTTATTCTTTTTATTGCATTTTTTGCTAATATGGGGTTTCTTGAATAAATCTTCCCGCTCACGTAAGTATCAAAGTAAAAATCTTCAAATGTAAATTCTTTAGTAGTTAAAAAAAAGAGAGAAAAAATTAATACTAATAATGCGATTGCTACTATTATGCGTTTAAAACCCATCCCATACCCTTAACTTAACCACAGAGCTCACAGAGATTTTTTTGTTTGCCGTCAGCCGTCGGCGGTCAGCTGTCAGCTTTCGACTTGAAAACTGATACTTAGTACTTAAATATTGCCGCATAAACAACTGAGGCTGCACAAAACACCCTGATCTTAACTTTCAAAAACGTCTTTTACCTGTCCGAAGGCCCAATCCAGTTCTTCTTTTGTAATAACAAGCGGGGGAGCAAAGCGGATTACAACACCATGCGTTTCTTTGCAGAGAAGTCCTTTTTCTTTGAGTTTCTCCGCATAAGGTCGAGCTTCTTCTTTTAATTCAAGACCGATTAGAAGTCCTTTGCCTCGCACTTCTTTAATTATAGGGTTTTTAAGGCTTCGCAGCTTATTCATAAAATAATTGCCCATCGTAAGAGCCTTTCCCGCTAAATCTTCTTCTATTAGATAATTAAGCGCAGCAAGTCCTACTGCGGCTCCCACAGGGTTTCCGCCGAAAGTCGAGCCATGGTCTCCCGGATTAAAAACACCGAGTATTTCTTTTGAAGCTGCGAATACAGAAACCGGATAGACCCCTCCGCCTAAAGCTTTCCCGAGTATTATTCCATCGGGTTTAGCGTTTTCCCATTGCCAGGCGAATAATTTCCCTGCTCGTCCGAGACCCGATTGAATTTCGTCAAATATCAAAAGAACGTTATTCTTGTGACACATTTCTTTAACTTCTTTTAAATACCCTTCAGGAGGAACAACTATTCCGCCTTCACCCTGAATGGGTTCAATAAGAACTCCAGCTGTGTTTTCATTAATTGCCTCTTCTATTGCTTTAGCATCGCCGTAAGGTACAATAGGAAAACCCGGAGTCATAGGTCCAAAACCGTCCCTGTACTGTTCTTCCGTAGATAAGGAAATTATGGTTATTGTTCTTCCGTGAAAATTGTTGCTCGCGGCAATAATTTCCGCTTTATTTTCAGGAACTCCTTTTACTTTGTAAGCCCATTTTCTGGTTGCCTTCAGGGCCGTTTCTACACCTTCAGCACCCGTATTCATCGGAAGTGCCATTTCCATACCGGTAACTTCGCATACTTTTTTCAAGAACAAAGGCAGCTGGTCGTTTCTAAATGCTCGAGAAGTCAATGTGAGTTTATCGAGCTGTTCTTTCATTTTTTTGATAATTACCGGATTTCGATGCCCATGATTCAACGCGGAATAAGAAGAAAGCATATCCATATATTTATTTCCTTCTACATCCCATACCCATACACCCTCTCCTTTATTTATAATTACATCAAGAGGCTTGTAATTGTGGGCTCCGTATGTATCATCCATTTCCATTAAATCCTCAGCAGAATAATCCATTAATTTCCTCCTTTTACAAGTATATTGAAAAGATTTTCGTTTCCTGCTCCTCAAAAAAATTTTGCATATTTATTCATCAATATGCAGTTTTTAAAATAAGATTATTTTTCCAATTGTCAAGGGCACATAATAGATTCTTGGCATAGGTGTTAAATGGTTAAATTGAAAAAT
>CAZQNI010000177.1:0-4277 GCA_964594255.1 uncultured bacterium
TCTGGATGAGAAGCAGTTAGAAATGGCGAGTGGGCTAATAGAAGAAGCAGAAGAGGTTGGGAACAGTAATTATAAAGCCATGTCTTATGTTCTTCATGGTAGAATTTATATTAAGAAAGGGGAAGACGAGAAAGCTATTGATTATCTTAATAAGGCGCTTGATCTTGATGCGGATAATGTTGAAGGATATGTTCACTTAGGAGAGATATATACCAATCAAAATGAAATTGATAAGGCTATTTCCTACCTCAAAAAAGCTGTTTCAATCGACCCTGAAAATTTTTTGGGTCACAAACTTTTGGGGCAGAATTATCTGGGAGCAGAGAGCTATGATATGGCTATAGAGATTCTTGAGAAGGCCTCTTCTATGAGCAACGATGATCCGCTTGTTCTGTATAATCTTTCTTACGCTTATTTACAGAAAGAAGATTATAAGCGTGCATCGGATATTGCAGAGAAGATTCTTGTTTTACCTGAGATAGAAACGGGTGCTAAAGCAGAGGCTTATATTCTTATTGGAATCTCTAATATTCACAAAGAGAGTTATGACGAAGCGATTGAAGCATTAAATAAAGCCATTGAAGCTGATTCCAACAATTGTGATTCATATCAACTTCTTGCGCATGCTTATAATAAAGCAGGTAAAGTAAGTCTTTCTCAAAAATTCTCAAAAAAATGGGAAAAGTGTGTGGGAAAATAATCCCGAAGTTACCTTACAAAAAAGCTAGAAGTTAGAATAAAACAAAAAATAAAATCTGATAATCTTTTTTTATCCTGTCTAGATATTGGAGCTGTGGAATGGGGTTTTGTTAAACAACAAGAATAAATCCTGTTAATCTGCGTTCGTCTGCATCCTATTCTCTCTGTATCCTCTGTGGTAAAAAATGACGGGGGTAGGGATCAAAACAATCAGGTTGACAAATTAACGCTTATTATTATTATCACCTAATATTTATATAAAAAAGAGCAACAATATTCGGAAATTGTAAAAGTTATTTTTTTTAACCATAATAATAAAGGAGGATCGATGTACAAAAAAATTATCTTGTTATTGGCTTTGTTTATCGTAAGTAGTAAAACGGTCTTTGCCGTAACCGAGGCGGATTCTCTGGCACTTGTAGCATTGTACGACAGTACTAATGGTGATGAGTGGATTAGTAACGACAACTGGAACAGCGGACCTGTCGAAGCCTGGTACGGCGTGCATGTTAGCGGTAATAGGGTGACGGAGTTAAATCTGGGTTATAATAATCTTGAGGGTACCTTTCCGACGTCGATCAGCAATTTGACGGGTTTGGAATATTTGTATCTTAACAGCAATCAACTGACAGGTTCGATTCCCTCGTCGATCGGGAATTTGACGAGTTTGGAATATTTGGATCTTAAATACAATCAACTCACAGGTCCGATTCCCGCGGAGATCTGGGATTTGACGAGTTTGAGAGTTTTGTTGCTTGATAACAATCAACTAACAGGTTCTATTCCTCAAGAAATCGGGAACTTGACGAGTTTGGAATGGTTGTATCTTTACGAAAATCAACTAACAGGTTCGATTCCAACTGAAATCGGAAATTTGACAAGTTTGAGATGGTTGCTTCTTTGCTGCAATCAACTAACAGGTTCGATTCCAACCGAAATCGGGAATTTGACGAGTTTGGTAAATTTGTTTCTGAATGATAACAGTTTCGTGAGCTTGCCTTCCCTATCGGAGCTGTCCTCGTTGGAAGTTTTGAGAATCCAAAATAACAAATTCACATTCGAAGATATAGAGCCCAATGTTGAGGTTCCGAGTTCGGAATTTACTTATTCCCCTCAGGATAGCGTCGGTGAACCTCAGGATACGATCATACACGCGGATTCGAGTTTTTCTATGTCAATTTCGATCGGTGGTGATAGTAATCAATATCAATGGAAGAGGGACGGAAGTATTATACCGGGCGCGACTGACAGCTCATACACAATAAGTTCTGCGGAGCCTGGCGATTCCGGCAGTTATATCTGTGAAATCACCAATACTGTCGCAACAGAATTAACTCTTTATTCAAAACCTGTAAATGTTGCCGTTAACACTTCGGGAGTTTCAGATGATTTACTCACGGCTTATTCGATGAGTGTGAAAACATTGGCAGCAAATAATCGTTTTGAGATCAGATATAGTATACCTGAGAATACTTCAATTAAAATGGGAGTGTATGATATAACGGGGAAGGTGGTAAGAGAAATTTCAAAAGAAAAAGAGGCGGGTGTTTATTCGGAAACAATAAATATGACAGGTATACCGACGGGGGTGTATTTCGTCAGAATGGAAGCAAACGGGATAGGGTTTAGCGCAGCGGATAAATTCGTATTGATAAAATAGATTTGTGGGATTTATTGAATAGTTAACTGATGGGGTTGTCAGGTCTCCTGATGACCCCATACTTTTTTCTTTAAATGCAAGTATGAAAGACCGTACTCGCGGAACGCAAACCTTTTTTCAAGAAAATTGAACCACAAAGTACACAAAGAGCACAAAGATCTTTTTTAAAAATCATGTCAATCCTGTTTAAGATTCTCGGTGGTTGAGGTGTTTTTTAAGAAACACAATTAAAAAAGAGGAATGTGGGTGTGGCTTTGTGTGAGATATTAGGTATTAGGTTTTCGGTATTGGTTTTTAGTAAAAAATCTCTGTGTTCTCAGTATCTCCGTGTGAGATTAATCACAAATCAAGTATCAATTCTTCAATTGGTCTTTTGGGTACATGCAGAATATCTTTTTCGTCCCGCCAGTACTTGATTTCGCCATTGCAGGCAGTTTCAATAACGACTTTCTCATTCGGTTTACCAAGCGCAACAGCGACAAGGATTTCATAGCGGGCAGGTATATTAAGACTTTCATGAAGAGCTTTTCTTTTTAGAGCTCCTACTATACATCCGCCCAGCCCTCTCTCTGCTGCGCCAAGCATTATATTCTGCGCAGCAATTCCATGGTCACAGCCAAATGATTTTGTGATTTCCTTATCTCCGAGAATCAAGATATAAGCCGAAGGTCTCTCACTCTCAGTGGGGCCATCCCAATTGCGCAGATAACCAGCCCATTTTGTGTGAGGAAATATCTTGTTGTTTTTCTCCTTGTCGTAGGAAAGCACATATTTTAAAGGCTGAAGATTCGCAGCCGAAGCTGATAGACGTGCAAGTTCGACTAATTCCATCAGTGTTTTTTTTGTTATTTTAGCTCCTTTCTTAAAACGACGGATGCTTCTGTTCTTTTTTATCAGATCCTTTATCATCCTTAACCTCCTCAAACTTTAGACATATCCGTTTTTTTTAATAATATATTAAAAGTTGTTCCCGTCCCCGGAGTGCTTTTTATTTTTATTTCTCCTTGATGGTTATCTATTATTTTTCGTACCACTGTCATTCCCAAACCGGTACCATGTTTACCATGTGTAAAAAACGGCTCAAAAATCCTGCTTACGATTTCAGGCGGCATTCCGACGCCGTTATCACGAACAAATATTTTTATGCCATCTTTAGTTTTTTCTGCGCCAATTTCAACTGCACCCTTTTTTTCTATTGCTTCTCTTGCATTTTTCAAAAGATTTAAAAGAACTCTTTTCATCTTAAATGGGTCAAGCTCGTAATATAAATCCTCGCAGGGCAAAATTTTTATTTCTATTTCCTTACCATCAACTCTTTCGCCAAATAGCTCAATAACCTCTTTAAAATATTGGGGAATATTAACCGGGCGAAAATCCAATGTACTTTTGTCTCTGCCGAACTCAAGAATGTCTTCTATCATATCAAAAGTAAAATCCACTGAATTACTAATTGATTTTGCGTATTTTTTAATCTTGTCGTCGTCCCCTATATCCTCTAAGATGTTTGAGTAACCCTTAATGGCGGAAAGAGGTGATTTCAAATCATGGATTATAGTGGAGCCAAGCCTTCCCAGAACAGCGAGACGCTCTTCTTGAAGAGCTTTTTCTACAACTTTATCATCAATCTTCCGAAGCCTGCTCGCAAGAGTTCGAAAAAGGCTGATAGCGATTTTTGGATGCTCGGAAAGTAGTTTATAGAAATCTTTTATATCGCTTTTGTAAAGAACTGTTTCTTCTACCGCAACAACAGTAGCGCTGCGGATAGCCCCTTCAAGAGACATCTCACCAATAATATCACCGGTTTTAAGTTCTGCCAGAACGTTACACTTTTTTGTCACCAGGGCGTGTCCTTCTTTTAAAATATATATTTCTTCCCCGTGTTCGTCTTCCTTGACTATGGACTGGTCTTTTTGAAAAG
>CAZQNI010000178.1:0-4259 GCA_964594255.1 uncultured bacterium
AGATGTGAATAAGAGTTCAAATTCTTCTCCGGAGATTAGGACGTTTTCTTTTAAATCGAGGGAATGTTTTTCGGCAAATCTTTTACACTCGGGACAAATAGGGATTTCTTTAAAGTTTATATTGAGTTTTTTACCGCTTTCTTCCGCTATATGATTAGAGTCTATTAATAATCCGTCAGATATGTCTATCATAGAATTTATCCGATATTTATGGGTAAGTTTCAAAGCTTCTTCACATCTTATTTCCGGAGTTAAGTGGTATTTAGTTATGGTAGATTTTATCTTTTTTTGAAGAGCAATGAAGCCCATAATTGCTCCGCCAATATTGCCCGTGAGATAGATTTTATCACCTTTTTTTGCCCGGCATCGGGGAATTGGTCTTTTTACTGTTCCTCCGACTGTGATGCTGAGAAATAAAAAAGGAGATCTGGTTGTATCTCCGCCCATTAATTTAACGGAATATTTTTTTTCAAGATATTGAAGTCCGCGAAAAATGTCTTTGATTTCTTTTATTGTTTGATTTTTTTTGATTCCAAGGTTTAAAAAATACCATGCTGGTTTACCTGCGCAAGCCGCAATGTCAGATAAAGCAGAAGCTAGTGCTTTGTAGCCAATATTGTAAGGAGAAAAAATAGAGGGAGTAAAATGCACTCCCTCTATAAATGAGTCTGTACTCACGATCTGGTCCTTGCTGATTTTAACTGTATCGTCTCCAATCCAACCTCTGTTTTTTCTAAGAGTTTGGATTATTTGTTGTTCCAGATCTTTAAATATTTTACTTTTTTACTACTTTACAGCGTCTTTCAGGCTTTTGCCAGCACGGAAAACAGGAACATTTCGGGCAGGAACTCTAACTGTCTGATTCGGTTTCTGGGGATTCCTGGCAATTCTTGCTTTTCTGTGTTTCACGTCAAAAACTCCAAAGCCTACGATAACCACACGATCTTTCTTTTTCAAAGCCTTTGTGACATTGTCGATGAGACTTTCCGTCATTGCTTTGGCTTCAGATTTTTTGCACCCACAATCTTTTGCAATTGCATCAATTAATTCTTTCTTGTTCATTAAATAGCCTCCTTTTATTGTTTCATAAGTATTTTAAGTATTTTTGGCTATCTGTCAAGGGTTTTTTTTATATATTATTAAAAATTTGTTAAAAATCTATTTTTTTGATTTTTAAAAAAATAAAAGGTTTTTGTGTAGAATGTAGTTTCGAGGTGGGTGTTTTTTGGTTTATAGTTTGATTTAGTAAGTGCGTTAAAGAAACAAACCAACAGTTAAAATCTCTATTTATTTGTGATACTACTGAGATATAAGTTTTATATTTTTTCTCTATATACTCCACGTGTTTTTTTCACTGCGTTCTCTGTGGCAAAAAAGGTGGGTGGGGTGGGCTTGACAAGAGGTTGTTAGTGGGTATATTTTTATCAAATTGGAGGCTAAATGCCAACTTATGAGTATGAATGTCTAAATTGTAAGTATAGATTTGAAGAGTTCCAAAATATGACAGATGAGCCTTTAAAGGTCTGTCCGCGTTGTGGCGGAAAATTGCGTAGATTAATTGGAGCAGGCGCTGGTATTATATTTAAAGGCAAAGGTTTTTATCATACTGATTATAAAAGGCAAGGTTGTGGCGATGCGGGAAAGAAAAAAGAAGAAGAAAGTAAAGGTAAAAGTGAGAGTAAAGACGAGAAATAAGAAGTTTCTTATACTCATTTAATGATATTTTTTATTTTCTTGTTTTTTGTTCTTTTACTTTATTTATCGCTAAAATATTACGAACATTCTAAAGTTTACCGCCCGAGAGATAATTTGGTTGCTTTCCCTGACAATTATAATATCGAGTTTGAAGACATTAGTTTTTCCTCTCGCGATAAAGTTTTACTCAATGGTTGGTTTATTAGAGGAACGTCCGATAGAGTTATTCTTTTTTGTCACGGAAATTTTGGTAACATTTCGCAAAGATTGGATATAATTCAAGAGATGCATTTACTTGGATATAATATCTTTATCTTTGATTATAGAGGTTTTGGCAGAAGTAATGGTATCCCATCTGAGGAAGGTTTGTACAATGATGCTTTAGGAGCTTACGATTACCTAAAGGATAGAGGTTATAACAATGGAGATATTATTCTTTTCGGGAAGTCTCTGGGAGGAGTTGTTGCAATATTTCTTGCGAGTATTATTGAGGATTTCAGAGGATTAATAGTAGATAGTTCCTTTTGTTCCTCTCAGGCTTTAGGATATGATCTCCTTGGGTTTAAACTCCCGAGGTTTATAATATCAAACCGGCTTGAATCTATAAAAATGATAAAAGATATAAAAATTCCGAAATTAATCATACACAGCGAAAATGATAATTTGATACCTTTTCATCATGGAAAGGAATTGTTTGAAGAGGCAACTGAGCCTAAAAGGTTTCTTAAAATTCACGGATTGCATAATAATTGTATATTTGAGTCCAAAGATATTTATATGGCTGGAATTAAGGATTTTTTGGAGAGTTTGGAAAAGTGAATTAGCCACGAAGGCACGAAGACACAAAGAAAAAACTAATTTATTTAACCACCGAACAAACTAAAGACACTAAGCCCCACCAATCTTTTTAATTTGCGTTTAAAAAAACACACGAAGAAAATAATTAACAATGTGTTAACTCGGTACTCATCATAATGCGGATATTTATCCTTGATTTTTTTCAACCAATTCCTTAAATCTTTTATAGCCTTCTTTAGACTTGAGGGTTGACATGAATCAAATTCATAAGTATAGTTCAATATAAGAAATTGTTGCTATGAGAAGTTCTTAGGAAAAACAAAACTGTTACCAGAAAGGAGGTTTCGTATGATTGCTAAACGTAAAATCGTGGTATTCTGTACAGCAATTCTTGGTGCGGTGCTGCTCTTTACTTCGTGTGGCGGTGACATTAGTGGGCTTAATCTTCTTGAGCCGACCGGCGGTGAACAGGTTTTATTGCCTGTATCACTATTCTGGTCAAACATTGAGAACGCCTCTGGCTATGCAGTAGAAGTGGATACTACTATCAATTTTGCATCACCAGTGGTTTCCGTTGAGGTTTCTGATACCACCTATACCATCTCGAGTCTAAATACGCTCAAATACTACTGGCAGGTCTTTGCGCTTGATGGGAATGGTAGGATGAATGATTTCTCGGATCTGGATTCCTTTGTGGTCTCAGGCGCTGCCTATCCAAGGAATCTGTTAACAAGGATACAGGTCTTAGAAGATCCTCAGTCAATTGACATTACCCCGAATGGCACTGAAGTCTGGGTCAACCACTGGGGTCAGGCTGATACCTTTGTCTATGTGATATCGACTGCGACCAATCAGGTAACCCACCAGATTCCGGTTACCAATGTTGGTGATAACGAGATGAGAATTACCGGTGACGGCAATTTTGCCTACTACTGCGGTGTCTGGAATATGGACAGTGCCGGTATCCTAGAAATTTCTACATCGAGTTATACTCAGACCAGGATGCTCGGATATCTTGAAGGTGAAGACCCGCCGGTTAAGCACGGTCCTAGGGGTTACGGTATTGCCCTTACTCAGAATAATGATTATATCTATGGGGCGCATATGGCGACGGCCGGGGACGGCTGTATCACGAAGTTCGATGTCTCAAGCGGGGCAATGACCGATAGCATTAATCTTCCCTGGATTTATGATGTTGACCTGAACCATGCCGAAACCGAGCTCTATGCGGTGAGCCAAGATGTGGATATTTTTTATGAGATAGATCCTGCGACTATGACCATTAGCCGACAACTCTCAGTCGGTAACGGACCCGAGATTATTCTGATCACTTCTGATGATGAATACGCTTTTATTTCGCATCTTAATGACGATGTCTATGTTGTTGATCTCTCAGGCTTCACGATAGTTACTCAGTTTGATCCGGATATCGGAGAATTTGGTATGGCTTTTACCCCGGATGAGAAATATCTTTTCCTGTGCGATGGTGGTTCAGATTTTATTAGCGTTTACGATGTTGACGACCCAACAAATCCAATCATGGTTGAGAAACTCGAGTTCACGGATGCTGGTTCGTTCACTGAACTTGTCTTTAATGCTGATGGTTCCCGGGCCTATGTCGTCGAATCGCACGGCTACATATATGTCTTAGAGAAGTAATCTACTCTCCAAAAGATTCAAGCTCCCGGGGAACCCCGGGAGCTTTTTATTATTATCTCATGAGCACAGTAGGGGACGCAGTAGGTGCACCGTCCCTAATTAAAAAA